>JAIROU010000023.1 GCA_031257375.1 Bifidobacteriaceae bacterium | reverse complement strand
GCGGCCAGGGCCCTCAAGTTCGGGCCGTCGACGAACTCCATCACTATGAAGGGGAACCGGCGGGCCGACCCGTCGGAGAACACCACCTCGCCCTGCCGCCCGGAGTCGTAGATGGTAGGGATCGACGGGTGGCGCAGATTCGCGGCCGCCAGGGCCTCGCGCCGGAACCGCTCCAACGACTCCTGGTCGGCGTCTTTGACCTGGTCGGCGATCTTGACCGCGACCACCCGCTCCAACTCTTGGTCGACGGCCTTGAACACCGACCCGAACCCGCCCGACCCCAGGGCCTCCAGGACGCTGTACCGGCCCGCCACCAAGACCGGCACCGGGTTCCCCGCCTCAGCCATCGAGCCGGCCCTCCCCGGTCGAGGGCCGGGGTCGGCCCGGCCCGGCCGGGGATTCGGGGTCCGCCCCACCCCGCGCGCTGGCCGTCGGCCGCGCCGACCGCGCCGGGGGCCGGGTGGGCGGCGCGTGGGTGGGCGTCATCGGGGGATCCTGATTCCGGGTCGGCCGACGGCCGCCCGAAAGCGGTCGCCGCGAACCCCGGCTGGGGGCAGCTGAGAACCCGTCAATTGTACGAGCCCCCGGGCCGGACCCGCCACAGGGCGGGCGGCCGCGGCCCCGGCCGGACGGGCGGTGCCAGCGGAGCCGGGCCAGGCCAAAGCCCGGCCGCCCGCGCTGGCGTGGGCGTCGAGCGCTGCGCCCCGGCCCCGGCGGCGACCGGGCGGCATCGGGAATAAGCTGCGGCGGCGGCGCTAAACCTGGGGACGACCCTGGCATCTCAGATCCAGAGAGCCTTTGTCCTGACGGCCCGTCCGTTTGGCAAGTCTCCTTGCGGCAAGTAACCTTGTGGTGTGGAGTCCGAGCCGATTATCTTGGCGACCGCCCACCGGCATGGCGTCAAGGACGAGGCGATGCTCCACGCGCTGCGTTTCCCTGTCCGCCACTTCGTGCAAGACGACTCGATGACCATGTTCATAGGCCCCGACCAGACCGGCGCCCTGGTCGAGGTCGGCGTGGTCGAATGGCATGGTGTTATCGCCATCGCCCACGCCATGCGTCCGGCCCGGCCCAAGTATTTGAGGTGATTTTGTGAGTAGACGTTCTATCGCTGATATCGAGGCCCGCGCGGGCCAGTTCGCCGATGCTTTCGAGAACTACGACCCGAGGCCCGGCGACCGGGACGGGCCGCTGCCGCCGGTGATGGCGGTCGCCTTGGCCGCTTGGCGGCGCGACGCCGCCGAGCGGGAACTGGCCGAGGCGGTGCGCGAGGCCCGCGGGCGGCGGGTGTCGTGGCGGGAGGTCGGGGCCGCCATCGGCACGAGCGGGGAGGCCGCCCGCCAGCGCTACGCCGCCAACGCCTGACTAGCCCGCACCCCACACGTCAGGCCGGGGCTCGTGCGAGCGGGGGCGGGACCGGCGGTTCTGCGCGCCCGCCCGTGCGCCTCCCGTCCGGCGGTGAACCCGGCTGCCTCCGGCCCGGTTGGCGCGACGGCGCGCAGGACTTCGGCGCGGGCCAGCGCGCTGGCGACCAGCGCGGCCGGGTGCTGCGCCAGCCAGGCGGTCAGGGCCGTGCTCTCGGGCTCGGCCCGCACCAGTTTGACCAGCGCGGATGAGTCCAGGTAAAGGGCCACGACGCAGCGCTCGCGCTGGCGCAAGGCGGCCAGGCGGTTAGACAGCGGCGCCTCGTCGGCGGCCGCGGCCAGAAGCGGCGGCCCGAGCTCGGCCAGGCTGATCGACGCGGGCGTCGTCAGCCCGGCCGCCCGCAGGTGCCCCAGGGGAGTCGGCGCCAGGGTGGTGATCTGCGCCACGGCTTGTCCCCGCTGGGTGACGATGACGGTCTCCCCCTCGCGGGCGCTCCTGACCACGCCCGACGTGTTCTGCCGCAACTCCCGAATGCCCACCGTCCGCATGTGTCGCATGGTAGCGCTTGACCCGGCCGGGGGTCCGGGCCGGCCGACGGTCCGGGCCGCCCGGCGGCGGGGTCCAGAGGGCGGCGGCGGGCGGCTGTGTTCCCGTGCCGCTGTGCCGCTGTGCCGCTGTGCCGCTGTGCCAAAATGGGCCGATGAAGAACATCACCGTCACCGTGCCCGACGAGGTCTACCGGCTGGCCCGCATCCGGGCCGCCGAGCGGGGCAGTTCCGTCAGCGCCCTGGTGGCCGATTATCTGCGCGCGGTCACGGGCCAAGACGCGGAGTTCGACCGGCTGCGGGCGTTGCAGGATGAGGTGCTGGCCACGGTGGGAGCCTTCAGGGGCGGCGACCGGCTGAGCCGGGAGGAGTTGCACGGCCGTGCGGTTCGTTGACACAAGCATTCTGCTCTACGCGGTCTCGACCGACCCCGCCGAACGGCCGAAGGCCGCCGTCGCCCGCGCCCTGCTGGAAGAGCGCGACCTGGCCCTGTCCACCCAGGTGCTCCAGGAGTTTTACGTCCAGGCCACGCGGGCGACCAGGCCGGACGCGCTCTCGGGCGCGCAGGCCGCCGCGCTGGTCCGCTCGTTCACCCGGTTCGCCGTCCAAGGGTCCAGCGCCGGCCTGGTCCTGGCCGCGATCTCGCTCGCCCAAAGCTCCCAACTGTCCTTGTGGGACGCGGCCATCATCGCCGCCGCGCAGGCGCTCGGCTGCGACGAACTTCTGACCGATGACCTGAACGACGGCCAGGTCATCGGCGGGGTCCAGGTCCGCAACCCGTTCCCGGGCGCCTGACCTTCCGTCTCCGGTGGACGATGCCGCGCCACGGCTCGCCCGCGCCGGGCGCCTTCCCGTGATGGCGGCCCGCCCGCCCGCGCCCTGTGCCGCTGGGCCAGGTTCGCGCCGCCGCCCGGGTTCAGCCCGAGGCGAGTTCCCCGTCCGGCCCGAACCGGGCCACCACCGCGTCCGTGTCGCCTTTGGCCGGCCCGAAGTCCCCGCCGTCGGAATTGGTGGCCCCGGCGGCGGCGATCCCGCCGTCTGGCGTCACCGCCACCGCGCCGAACACGTCATAGTCCGTGCCGCCGAGGGTTTTGGCCCATTGGAGTTCCCCGTCCGGCCCGAACCGGGCCACCACCGCGTCCGATTCGCCTTTGGCCGGCCCGAAGTCCCCGCCGTCGGAATAGGTGTTCCCGGCGGCGGCGAGCCCGCCGTCCGGCGTCACCGCCACCGCGTAGAACCCGTCATCGTCCGTGCCGCCGAGGGTTTTGGTCCATTGGAGTTCCCCGTCTGGCCCGAACCGGGCCACCACCGCGTCCGTCCCGCCTTTGGCCGGCCCGAAGTCCCCGCCGTCGGAATCGGTGAGCCCGGCGGCGGCGATCCCGCCGTCCGGCGTCACCGCCACCGCGCTGAACCCGTCAAAGCCCGTGCCGCCGAGGGTTTTGGCGAATAGCACAGCGGTGGCTTCGGCGTCACCGGAATCACCGGCCTGGTCGCTCGCGCCAGCTTTGGGGGCGTGTGGAATCTCTGGAGCAGTGTCCCGGTCCCAGATGGCGTGGCGCAGTCCGGGTGCCGCGAGCGTGGCTCCCAGCACGGCCACGGCCAGCGCGGCCGCGATGCCCGCCGCCCAGGCGGCCCTGCGGCGGGCCGCGCGCCGCCGGGGCGGCGGGGCGGGCCGCGTCGTCAGGGCGCTGGCCGGATGCGTCCCCGCGGCCTGCGGCCGCGATCCGCCCAGCAATGGCGGCGGCGCCGCCTCGGTCGGCCGGGCGGTCGGGGTGAAGCGCCGGGTGGCCGACTCGGGCGGGTGCCCGCCCGGCGGCCCCATGGCCTCGGTCGGCCGGGAGGTCGGGGTGTAGCGCCGGGTGGCGGACTCGGGCGGGCGGCCCCCAGGCGGCGGGGCCGCCTCGGTCGGCTGCGAGGTCGGGGTGTAACGTCGTGTGGCCGCCTCGGGCGGGCGACCCGGCGGCGGGGCCGGGTGCCCGCCTGGCGGAAGCGGATGGGCCTGCGGCGCGGGCTCGGCGGCGGCGGGCGGCGGTGAGGTCGCGAGGTCCGTCCCGGTGGCCGACTCGGGCGGGTGGTTCGGCGGCGGGGCGGGGTGCCCGCTGGGCGGCATCGGATAGGCCCCCGATCCGGGCGGGTGCCAGGGCTCGGGCGCCGGGTATCCGTCTGGCGGCGCTGGATAGGCGGTCGGTTCGGGCCAGGCGGCCTCGGTCGCCGGGGAGCCGGTGAAGTCCGGCCCCGCCACCGCGGGCGGGTGGCCCTGCTCTGGCGGCGGGTATTGCGCCGCTGGGGCTGGGGGCGCCCACGGTTCGGCTCCGGCGGCATCGGCGGGCTGGGCGGGAACCGCCTCCGGCCATTCCGCCCACCCGGCCGGGCGGCCGGGCGCCGGGGCCGGGCGCCCGGGTGGCGGCACAGGATAGGCTCCCGGCGCGGGCTGGGCGGCGCCGGGCGGCGGCGGGCTGGCGGGGTCCGGGCCGGCGGCCCCGCCGGGCGGGTAGCTCGGCGGCCGGGCCGGGCTGGCGGCCGGTGGTGGCGGGGTGGTGGCGCGGCGCAGGGCGGCGGCGAATTCGGCGGCGGTCTGGTAGCGGTCGGCGGGGTCTTGGCTGATGGCTTTCATGACCGCCCGGCTGAGGGCCTGGGGCAGGCTGGGGTCG
>JAIROU010000441.1 GCA_031257375.1 Bifidobacteriaceae bacterium | reverse complement strand
CCAGATCGGCTCGACGGCCGCCGCCCAGGCAGCCTCCCTGGCCGCGGCCGCCTGGCGGGCCACACCGAAGAACTCCGCGAACGGCATCGTGACGGAAGCCTCCTGGGACCGCCGGGCGCGGGCCGCGACTGTCGAGTCGCGGCCGGGATGGGCGGCCTCGCCGGACCTCGCGCCGCCGGCCGCCGCCGATCCCGGCGCCGTCCCCTCGTCGCCCCCGGCCCCGCCCACCGGCGAACAGCCGACTGCCGCAGCCGCCATCACCACCAGCGCTGCGGTCCGCCGCCACCCCGCGCTGGCGCGCGCCGCCGATTCCGCCCTCACATCAGCCGATCGTACGGCCCGGCCAACTCGCAGTCCTCCTACTAACCCGCTCGAAGACGAAGCCTTCTCGATGCCGTCTGGGCGCCGAAGGTGTGTCCCCGAGTCTGAGACGAAAGGTCCGTCCCCGTGTTTCGCCGCCGCCGGGCTGGCCCGCCCCGGTGGGCGCCCAGGGTTAGAGGCGGTTGGCCCAGGAGGCTTCCATGGCTTCTTCTTCGAGGTCTAGTTCGCGCATGATGCGGCGCATGACGGTCTCGTTGAGGCGGCCGGCGTTGCGCTCGGTCACCACGACCGCGCGCTGGGCGCGCACCATTTGGGTCCGCAGCTCGGCGATCCGCGAGGTCAGGAGGGCCGCCCGGTGGCGCATCTCGTCGCGCGAGAGTTCTTCCGGGCGGCCGGCGTCAAGGACTTCGCGCGCCCGCTTGATGACGTCCGGCGGGGCGGCGCCGGTCATGGTCAGCAGGTCGGCGTCGGTCAGGTCGGCGTCGGGATGCATCAAGGTGGCGGCGGCGGTCTCGCGGGCCAGCAGGCCCTGGGTGGCCCAGGTGGCGATCCGTTCCGCCTCCGGGCGTCCCATCACCGCCGACCAGGCGTCGACCTGGCCGCGCACCACCGCCGAGGCCGCCCGCGTGGCCAGCAGGCGGACCCGCGCCTCGGAGGCGTCGTCCTCGGCCTGCTCGTCGTCGCTGGAGATCTTCAGGGCCTTGATTATGCTGGGCAGGGACAGGCCCTGGATCAGCAGCGTGCCGATGGCGACGGTGTAAGCGGCCAGCTGGATGGTGGCGCGCTCGGCGAAAGGCTTGCCGTCGGTGCCGAGGATCGGGATGGCTGTGGCGGCCGCCAGCGTCACCACCCCGCGCATGCCGGCCCAGGAGGTGACCAGCAGCTCGCGGCCGGTCAGCGGCTTGTAGGGGGTGGCGCCGCGGCGGCGCCGCCGCACCCACTTCGAGCGGACCAGCAGCTCGGTGGCGTAGATGTAGACCGGGCGGATGGCCAGGGCGACCGCCAGCACGGCCAGCGACAGCCAGATGGCGGCCGTCAGCGACTGGTCGGACTTCTCGACGTCCCGGATCACCCAGCGCAGTTGCAGGCCGATCAGGGCGAAGGTGAAAGACTCCAACATCAGATCGACCGACGCCCAGATCGGCTCCTCGTGCAGCCGGGTGGCGACGGTGGTGCGCGGCGCCGCCTGGCCGATGAAGAACCCGGCCGCGACCACCGCCAGGACCCCGGACCCCTGGTACTCCTCGGCGATCCAGTAGGCGACGAATGGCAGCATCAGCCCGATCACCGTGTCGACGGTCGGGTCGCGCAGCCCGGAGCGGGCGATCTGGGCCAGATAGGCCAGCCCGATCCCGACCGCCACCCCCACCACCACCGCCAGGACGAACACCACCAGGCCCCGCGCCAGCGTGGTCGAAGTGGTGTAAAGCGCGGCCAGGGTCAACCGGTAAAGGGTCAGCGAGGTCGCGTCGTTGATCAGCGACTCGCCGCCGAGCAGGGTCATCACCCGCCGGGGCAGTCCCAGGCGGCGGCCGACGGCGCTGGCGGCGACGGCGTCGGGCGGGGCCACGACGGCGCCCAGGAGCAGCGCCGCCGGCAGCGACAGCACCGGGTCGAGCAGGTAGGCGGCCACGCCCACGGCCAGCGTGGTGACGATCACCAGCCCCACGCCGAGCCGCACGATCGGCTGTATGGCGGCGCGGAAGTCCTGGTAGGAGCTCGAAATGGCGGCCGAGTAAAGCAACGGGGGCAGCACGATGCCGAGTATCAGCTCTGACGGCACTTGGACCTGCACCAGCCCGGGCAAGAAAGAGGCCGCCAATCCGACGGCCAGGATCACCAGCGGGCTGTTCCACCCGACCCGCCGCGCGAACGCCGCCACCAGCACAGCCGCCAGCAGCACCGTCACGACGGTGAACTCATTCATGACCGGGGCCTTCCTGGGTCTGGCGCCTCTGGCTTCGGCAAGCTCTGAGAACCTGTTTGCAAACCCTTAGATTCTACAAAGCCCGCTGGCCGCCCGCGCGCGGGCGACCGCCCGGACCAGCACCGTCCCCCGCCAGGCGGTCTGTTACTCGGTGGGCGAAGGGTCTGGCTCGGCGCTGGCCTGGTCGCTGGGGGCGTCCCCGGCGGCATCGTCGCCACCGGCGCCCTCGTCCCCACCGGCGGCGTCGGCATCGTCCTCGTCTTCCGTGTCATCGCCGACCACCACGGCGATGATGTCCAACACCACCGCCTCGGCCAGGTAGGAGCCCTCCTTGCCGGGCGTCAGGATCAGCACCCGCGAGCCGACCGGGATGCCGACCAAGCCGCTGAAGGCCTCCAGCGTGGAGCCGTCGCCGTAGGGATCGGCCGTGACGGTGATCGCGACCGGGCCGCGGCCGTCCTTCCAGGTGTCGCCGTCCGCCTTGCCCGCCCAGTCGACGGCTGCGTAGTGGACCAGGATCTGCTGGTGGTCCTCGACCGCCGGACCGGCGCCGGTGGCGATCACGGTGGTCGAGATGTCGGTCGGCTCGGGCACGTCGGCCGGGACGGAGATGGTGGGCGCGCCGCCCAACGGCCCGCTGATCTTGGGGCCGATCTGGGCGCCCGTCGGCTTGGCGTCCGCCTGGGCCTGCAAGTCTTTCGAGAACTGCTCGCGGATGTCGACCGCGACCACCAGGGTGGCGCCCTCGTCCAGGCCCAACTGGGCCGCCAGCGAGCCTTGCGACGGCGGGATCACGCCCAGCACGCGGCTGCCGACGTTCTGGCCGACGATCACCCGCGACAGGCCGACCAAGATCGGGTTGTCGGACCGGACCGGCATCACCAGCGGCACGCCGGATGTGAAGGTGTTGAGCGAGACGACCGGCTCGACCTCGCCCCATTCCCAGACGATGATGTCGACCGAGACCAAGTTGTCGGCTTTGACCGGCTCGTCCTCGCCCTCCATGCCCGGCTGGACCTGGGCTTGGAGGCTGGTCGGCGGATCGATGTAGATGGGTTCGGGACTGGGGCTGGGAGACGGCGAGACGGCATCGTCCCCCTCGCTGGGCTCGGCGGACGGCTCTTCGGAGGCCTCGGTGGTGGGGTCGGTGGTGGGGTCGGTGGTGGCCTCGGTGGTGGCCTCGGTGGTGGGGTCGGCCGGGGTTTCCGATGCCGCGGCCGGGGTTTCCGATGCCGTGTCGGCCGGGGTTTCCGATGCCGCGGCCGACGGGTCCTGGGTCGTCGCCTCGTCCTCCAGCGGGGTCGGCGAGGGCGACGACTTGCCCGGCAGCAGCGGGAAGGCGATGGTCGGGGCCTCGCCGTAAGCGCCGGTCAGGGTCGGCAAAGCCGACTCGTCAACGGTCACGCCGGCCTTCGCCAGCGGCGAGGGCGAGGACGAGCTATCCGAGTTGCCGGAGCACCCGGCCAGGAAGACGGCGGCCGCGAAGACGGCGGCCGGGGCTTTGACGACTGAACGCACTTCAACTCCATCGCTAACCGGTTGGTGGGGCAATTGCCGATGGTCATCATCCCACACCGGCCGCCGTCGAGGGGCCGCCGTCGCCGAGCCGTCGATGGAAACGTGATATTGGTCACAAAATGAGTGGTTTTCGGGTCTGACCGGCGGCTTGGCGGGCTTTGTCCTTTGTGCCGGGCGCCGGCGGCGCGCTATGGTCGAACCAGGCTGAACGCCAATCCCCTCGTCGCCTAAGGCCGGACCAGCAATGAAAGCGCTCATCACGGTTGCAACGAAGCACGGATCGACCCTCGAACTGGGGCGCGCCATGGCCGAGGTTCTGCGCCAGCGCGGAATCGAGACCACCCTGCTGCCGCCTGAGCGGGTCGGTTCCCTGGACGCTTACGACGTGGTCGTGTTGGGCAGCGGAATCTACTCGAACAAGATGCTGCCGACGATGACGGCCTTCGGCTATCGCTGGGGCGACCAACTGACGGCCCGCCTGGTCTACATCTTCTGCTCCGGCCCGCTCGACGCCGCCCCAGCGGCGCTCGCCAACCTGCCGCACGACGTTCGGCTCCTCGCCCGCCAGATCGGCGCCCGCTCGACCAAACTGCTGGCCGGGTGCATGGAACCGGGCCAGTTGCGCCCGACCGAGCGGGCCTTGATGCGGATGAGCGGCGCCCGCCCGGGCGACTACCGCGACTGGGAATCGGCCCTCGGCTGGGCCCGCCAAATAGCCGCCGACGCCCTCGAACACGCCGTCTAGCGCGGCCCCGGGATCCGAACCCGCCCCCGCCGCACATGGCGCCGCACATGGCGCCTGGCGCCGTGGCTGAGTTGAGCTCAGTTTTCGCGCGGCCGAGCCCGGGGAGCTATTGTCTCAGGCTTGGGGGCACACCCGGTTCGCGCCATGACGCGAACGGCCAAGGGGCCCGTCGGGAGGGCCGGGGCGCTCTTGCCGAATTCGGCGCCGGGGATGGTGGCGCCAAGCCGCCGCCATTTCGCAGGCCTTTCCCAGCCCCGGTTCGGGGGTTGGGGGCAGGCTTCCGGTAGGGTAGCGGGGATCTGATGCCGCCTGCGGCGTCTTCCATGACAGGCCGGTTCCGCGCCAAGAACCCACGAGGGATGACAGAGATTATGAAGAAGCTGAAGCTATTGACAGGCCTGACGGCCCTGTTCGTCGCGGCGGGGCTGGGCGCCTGCGCGAGCCCGTCGAAGGATGACGAGACGCCGTCACCCTCGCCGTCCTCGGCCGCGCCCGGCCCGGTGGACAAGGTCACATGGGTCGATGGCGACCCGCCCGCCTTGGAGTTCGCCGCGCCGTTCCAACTCGACCAGGTCAGCGCCTCGCGGGTGGTCAAGGCGGGCGAGGGCGCCAAGGTCGCGGCCGGCCAGCCGACCACCCTCGACTACGTGGCCTACTTGGGCGAGGACGGGTCCCAGATCGATTCGACCTACACCGCCGGTCAGCCTTACACCCTGGTCGTGACCGGCGATGACGTCAGCGGCGACGTCATCAGCCAGGCCGTCTTGGGCCAGCGGGTGGGCGCCCAGGTGATCGCGGCCTGGCAGGGCGCCGCCACCGGCGACGCCTCGGCCGAGCCGTCCACCTACCTGATCGCCCTGACGATTGTGGCGACCATGCCGGGCCGGGCCGAGGGCGAGGCGCTGGCGCAGGACGATCCGTCCCTGCCCGCGGTGACCCTGGACCAGGACGGCAAGCCGTCAATCAGAATCCCGCCGGGCGTCGACCCGCCGGCCGAACTGGTCCGCGAGGTTCTGATCGAGGGGACCGGCCAGCCGGCCGCCGCCACCGACACGGTGTTCGCGCACTACACCGGCTGGCTGTGGGACGGCGCCCAGTTCGACAGTTCATGGGATCGCGGGTCGCCGTCCGAATTCAGCCTTCAGCAAGTGGTCAAGGGCTGGACCGAAGGCCTGACCGGGTTGCCGACCGGCAGCCAGGTGTTGCTGGTCATCCCGCCGGGCCTGGGTTACGGGGACGCCGGCCAGGGCGACATCCCCGGCGGCGCCACCTTGGTGTTCGTGGTCGACCTCCTGGCGATCGCCTGAACTCTTAGAGCCTGTTTCTAAACCCTGTGCCGAGCGAGGACGTGCCGGGCGTGGTGCACCGCAAGGCGGAGGACCTGCCCTTGGGTGGAGCCCAAGGGCTGCGTCCGACAACGCGGCGGGGCGCCGCGCAC
>JAIROU010000297.1 GCA_031257375.1 Bifidobacteriaceae bacterium | reverse complement strand
GCGGCCGCACATGGCGCCTGGCGCCGTGGCTGGAATGGTTCCAGAAAACGCGGTCGAGGAGCTTGGGACGGCGCGCCGGCCGCACATGGCGCCTGGCGCCGTGGCTGGAATGGTTCCAGAAATGTGTTCGGGTGTCGGCGCGGCCGCACATGGCGCCTGGCGCCGTGGCTGGAATGGTTCCAGAAAGCGGGGGTGGGGTTGTGAGGCGGGCGGCCGCGGGGCTGGCGGTGGCGGCGGGGCTGGCGGTGGGGGCGCCTGGAGTTGGGGCTTGGGGGGTTGATGGGGATCCGGGCGGGGACATCGCGGTGTCGGTGACTATTCCGGAGGCGCGGGCGGACGGCGGCCAGGGCGGCCAGGACCGCACGGTTCTTGTCAACGCGCAGTTGAATTGGGGATTCAACCTGGAGACCAGGGGTAAGAGCTACGCCGGGGAATGCAACTTCTTGATGGCGGGCAAGCCGGGGGCGACTGGCGATGCCGGGGCCGCCCGCCACTGGGGTCCGGACGGTTGGGGGCGCAACCTCTACCACGCCGAGGCCGGCCATGCGGCGGTGGTCGACTCCCAGGGACGGGCGGTGCCGTTCGAGCGGCGCTGCCTCGATCCGGCCGGGCAGCCGGTGGTCTACAACGCCGCCAAACAATCCGCCTCCACCTACACCGACACCCAGGTGGTGCTGCGGGGCGGCAGCGGCTGGCGCGACAACCGCACCGGCCAAGCCGAGGTCGCCTGGCAGGGCAGCTTCTCAGTGGTCTATTACGACGGCCTGACCTACTTCTGGTTGGAGAACCCGGTCCTGACCGTCAGCGCCAGCGGCGCGGCCGAACTGACCGCCACCGCCGGAGGCTACGGCTCGCCGCGCGAAGGCGGCGCCTGGGGCGCCCACCCGGCGACCGCTGTGACGCTGGCCGTGGCCTCGGCGGCATCGGACATCAGTACGGCAGAAAGCATAGTGCTCAGCGAAAGCGGCTTGACGCTGAAACACGCCTACGCCGGGCGGGCGGTGGCCGTGCCGGAAGGCGCCGCGGCCCAAAAGCTGGGCGGCGAGTCGACCCACCCGGGCGCCTGGCCGCAGTCGTTCGTCGACTTCCACGGCCTGACCGGGTTGAACTCCTACTGGTATTCCTCGGGCGCGGCGATCGACCACCGCAAGCCGCCCGACCCGGCCCACATCAGCTGGGACGCTGCCCGGCCGCTCGAAACGCCGGTCGCCACCGGCACTCCGGCGACCGCTGGCCAGACCGGCGGTTGGAGCGGCGGCCAGGCCATCAAGGCCGCCGCGGCCACTCGGACCAGCGCCGGGCAAAGCGCGGGCCAGGGCGGGGCCGGGGCGGCCACGGCCGCCGCCGACCCTTGGAGCCTCCAGTTCGAGCCCGTGGTCGTGTCCAAAGCCCCCAAAGACTTGGTGCCGGAGCGGATCACACCCGCCGGCGCCTCGATCGCGGTCGACGCCGCGATTCTCACCCTGCTGGTCTCAGCCTCGACCGCTTTGATCGCTTGGCGCCGCGGCTGGTTCCGGCTTCGACCGAAAGGAATTATCCCATGACAAGCTCCCCACGACTGCGCCGAACGGTCGGCTTGCTGGCCGCCGGGGCCATGGCCGCCAGCGGCGCCTTGGCCTTCGCCGGGGCGGCCAGCGCCGCCCCCGAGACCGTCAGCGGCGTCACCCTGGCCTGGTCTGTCAACGACGAGTCCGGCGGCGGCGCCTACTTCGGCGGCTGCAACTTCTTGAGCGCCGGGGTGGCCGGGGACACCGGCTCGTCGCGCGTGTGGACCGAGGCGGACGGCTTCTGGAAGGCCGTCGACGGCGACGTCTCGATCGTCAAGCCGACCGCGGACGGCGGCGGGGCGGCCCCGACCTGGGCCACCAAGTGCCAAAACGCCGCCGGCGCGGCGGTCGGCACGGCCGCCGGCTCGACCACCGGCAACCGGGTCGTCTTGGCCGAGGGGACCGGCACGGTCGACCTGGCGGCCGGGACGGCCTCGGTGGCCTGGGATGGCGGCTTCACCGTGGCCTTCTACGGCGGCCTGACGTATTGGTCGGCCGAGGACCCGGAACTGACGGTCAACGCTGACGGGACCGCCACGCTGACGGCCACCGCCTCCGGCTACGGGGCGTCGATGGACGATCCGAACGTCTGGGAGGAACTGACGCCGCAGGAGATCGTCCTGGCCGATTTCGCGGGCGTGGAGTTGAGCGCCAGCGGCTTCGAACTGGCGCCGCTGTATCGCGGGGTGGCGGTGACCGGCGTCAGCCAGAACACGACCGGGGACGACTGGGGCTCCTTCCCGCAGTCGTTCGTCGACTTCCAGCAGCTGACCGGGCAGAGTTCGTACTGGTACTCCTCCGGAGGCGCGGCCGACGCCAAGAAGCCGGCCAACCCCGTCACGGTCGCCTGGACCGCGACGCCGCCCCCGCCGCCGCTGAACCCGCAGGTCGAAGTGTCGCGGCTGCAGCTGTCCGCCGATGGCGCGACCACCGTCACCGTGACCGGGACCGGTTTCGACCCGTCCGCCGCCACCGGCCTGTACCCGCCGCTGGCCGGCAAGGCCTCCGGGGTCTATGTGGCCTTCGGCCGCTTCGCCGAGACCTGGCGCCCGTCCGAGGGCGTGACCAGCGCCGCCCGCCCAGCCGCGTCCGTCTACTGGGCGGTCCCCGCGGAGTCGTTGACGGCCATCGGCGGCGCCGCCAGCGGCGGGATACTGCTGGGCGCGGACGGCTCGTTCACGGCCACCTTCACGGTCTCCCAGGCCACCGCCGACGCCGCCGCCGTGGCAAAAGGCTTAGTCGGGGGCAATTACGGCATCTACACCTATCCCGGCGGCGGCGCCGCCCAACCGGCCTACGAGACCTACACGGAACTGACCTTCGCCCCCGGCCTGCCGATCGACGTGGAGGTGCCAGAAAAGGCCGGCGAGCCCGATCCGGGCGAGTTCTCCTGGCGGGTGACCGGCAACGCGGCCATCTCGCTGGGCACCGCCACTGAGACGGCGGACGGCTTCGCCGCCAACGGCGCGCTGCCGAACATCGAGGTCACCGACACCCGCCCGACCGGGACCGAATGGTCGCTCAGCGGCCGCGTGTCCGATTTCACCGGCACGGCCGGGAGCTTCGGCGGGCAGTACCTCGGCTGGACGCCGGTGGTGGCCAACCCGGGCGCGGGCGCGACGGCCGGGGGAGCGGTCGCGGCTAACGCCGCGGGCGGCCTGTCGACGGCCAAGACCCTGGCCTTCGCCCCGGCCGGACACTCGCTCGGCGGCGCCACGGTGGCGGCCGCCCTGGAGTTGAAGGTCCCGGCGTCGACGGCGGCTGGCAACTACACCGGCTTGCTGACCATCACGGCGGTGGGCTGAGCCGTGGGTTCGCCGGGGGATCGCCGGCCGCCGGCCGGGGCTTGTCGGGCGCCCGGCCGCGCCCGCCCGGCCCCGGTCCGGGGGCGCCCTGGCGGGGTTGATTCTCCGGCGAACCTCAAGCGTGGCCCGGGCGTCCGTCTGGCGCTATCCGCAGTGGCGCTGGCGGCGGTGTTCAGTTCCGCCAATCTGAGCCCGCCAGCGGACGCTTGGGCCGCAAACGCCGATCCGCCCCGGCTTGGGACAGCCGGTTTTGGCGGCGGATCGGCCGGGGCCGAGCCGGCCCCATCTCCCCGTGGCGCGAACGAGGCCGCCGAGGCGGTCGCCACCGGGGATCTCGCGGGGGCCGGTGGCTGGGCCTTGGGCCCACCCCACGGCCCCCACGGGGACAACCGACCGAA
>JAIROU010000248.1 GCA_031257375.1 Bifidobacteriaceae bacterium | reverse complement strand
CGCCGATGCCGTCCAGGGCGCCGATGCCGTCCAGGGCGCCGATGCCGTCCAGCCGACCGAGGCCGCCCTGTGAAGGTGACGTTCATCCAGCCGGCGATCGGCAAGAAGGCCGGGCAGAAGTACATTGGCACCTGGAAGATGGAGCCGCTGACCTACGCCACGCTGGCCGGCTTGACGCCGCCGGACGTCGAACTGGCCCTGATGGACGACAGGATCGAGTTGATCGACTACGAGGCGGACACTGATGTGGTGGCGATCTCGATTGAGACGTACACGGCGTTGCGCGCTTACGACATCGCCGACCGCTTCCGCGCTCGCGGCGTGACGGTGCTGATGGGCGGGTATCACGCGACGCTGGCGCCTAACGAGGCGCGCCAGCACGCCGACGCGGTTCTCACCGGTAACGGCGAGAAGACGTGGCCGAGGGCTTTGGCGGACGTGAAGGCGGGACGCCTCCAAAAGCTGTATAACGGCCAGCCCGGTTACGTTGCGGTCCAGCCGAACCGCTCGATCTTCGAAGGCAAGCGGTACCTGCCCATCACGTTGGCGGAGGTGGGGCGCGGCTGCGGCCACCACTGCGAGTTCTGCGCGATCTCGAGCTATTACGGCCGCGCTTACTATCCCAGGCCGGTCGTCGACATCGTCCAAGACCTGTCCGGGTCGCGTCACCGCTTCCACTTCATAGTCGATGACAATGTGGTGGCCCGCAAAGCTCACGCCCGCGCCTGGATGCGGGCGGTCGCGCCTCTGGGCATCCGCTGGGCCGGTCAGGGGACCTTGACCATGGCCCGCGATCCGGAGTTACTGAAACTGATGTTCGACTCGGGCTGCCGCCTGATCTTGATCGGGTTGGAGTCGTTGAACGACTCCAACCTGGACCAGATGGGCAAGTCGTGGGAACGGGCGCTGGGTGAGCGGGACGAGTTGATTCAGCGGGTCCACGACGCTGGCCTTGGCATTTATGCCACCTTCGTGTTCGGATTCGACGGCGACGACGAACGCAGCTTCGACTCCACAGTGGCCTTCGCCGCGAAACACAAGTTCTACACAGCGGCGTTCAATCATCTACTCCCATACCCAGGCACTAAAACCTACGAACGTCTGCGCGCCCAAGGGCGACTGCTGCGCGAGCACTGGTGGCTGGACCGCTCGTACACCTACGGCGACGTGGCCTTCCGCCCGGCCGTGATGAGCCCCGAACGCCTCAGCGAGCTGTGCCGCCAGGCCCGCCACGAGTTCAGCCGCCTCGGGCTAGTGGGGCGGCGCGGCTGGGCGGCGCTGCGCCGGGCGGGCCCAAGGCTGTGGTGGCTGTACTGGGCGATGAACCTCTCACTCGGCGAGGAACTAGACCGGAAGATGATGGTCCCACTGGCAGGAAACCTCGATGAACTGCCCAAATGACCCGACCGCGGCCGACTCGGCGATCAACGGTTACACGGTGCGCCGGACTGTGCCCGCCGACGCGCCTGATGTAGACGCTCTGTTCGCGGAGCGGGCCTTCCCGGGCGCCATCAGGGTCTTGTATGGCCGGGAGCCTAGCGTATTGGCCTCGCTTGAGGCTGATTCTGACAGCGCCGACGGTGCCGTCGTAGTGGTCTGCCGCAACCAGGACAGCCTCGCTTTGGCGGGCATGGGCGCCTGCCTGCTGCGTCGCGAGTGGTTCAACGGCGAACTGCGGACGACCGGTTACCTGACCGCGCTCAAGCGAGCCAAGGGGCAGCGCCGCGCCATGGCGGCGCTGCCGCTGGCCTACGGTTTTCTCCACCGCTTGACCCGGGAGTCGTGCCCCTTCTACTACACGACCATTCTGACCGGCAACGAGCCAGCCCTGCGGCTGCTGGACCGGCCGCATCCTGGCCTGCCGCCTTATACCTTCTTGAGCGAGTACACGGTCTTCGTTTTGGGGACGCGGCGGCCGCCGCGTCCCCCGGCCGGCTACGAGCTGCGACGTGGCTGGGACCCGGCTGTCGCCGCCTTCTACGCCGAACGCCTGCCGCGATTCAACTGCGCCCCGTCCACTGGGCGGTTGGTCGGCACCGCCGAGGACGACTACTACTCGCTGCGGGATAGCTCCGGCGCCGTCGTGGCAGCCGGAGCGCTGTGGGACCAGCGAGCCACCAAGCAGTACACGATAGAGGGTTACGCCGGGGCTTATCGCCTGGCTCGGCTCGCCCCGCTGCGGGCTTTGGGCTATCCAGCGATGCCGCCGCCGGGACGTCCAGCCGCCTACGCCTCGCTGGCGGCGGTGGTGGTGGCCGAGGCGGGAGGGGACGACGGCATCGGCGGACTGTTCTTGCGTCTGTTGGCCACCCGGCGCCCGGAACTGGAGTTCGTGCTCTGCGGCCTGGCGGACGGTCACCCGCTGGTTGGGGCGGCGCGGGCGCTGCGGCATCTCTCCTACACGTCGCGGCTCTACGCCGTGGATTTCCCCGGCAACCCGGCGCCGGACGGTCGTCCTTTCATGCTTGAGGTCGCGCTGCTGTGAACCGCCAGCCCTCGCGACCGGTCAGACAGAGCGGCTTGATGTCGCCCAGGCGCTGACCGAACCGCAGGCAGTTGTCGATGTATTCGCGCGCGCCGTCTGTTGTCACGATCACTCGGACCTGGTCCAACTGTCCCAACCGGCGGCAGTGGTCGTAGTGGAAGTTCTTACGCAGTCCCTCGTCGATGGCTTCGGCGTCGAGGGGAGCGTCGCTGTAGAGCACGTAGCCGCGCCCCTGGGGTGTCAGCAGCCTGAAACCTTTGTCGGCGCCGACGACTTGTCGCACATGGGCTTCGTTTAGCTTCTCGCCGAAGCGGTCAACCACGTCGGCGGCCTTGCCGAGGAACTCGAAGCAGCGGCGTCCGCGGTACTCGACCATGTCCCCGAGCCGGTAGCGATACAGGCCACCGGAGGTTGAGAGCACGACCTCGTATTCACCGCCGATGTCTAGTTGGTCGGCGGTCTTCGGCTCGCCGCCCTGATCGATGAACTCCGTGAAGTGGACTCCGGCGAGGCGCTTGCCCAGCCCCTCGATCGGAATGGTGACCGCCCCTTCCGTCGCTAGCAGGCCCTTCGGTTGGAGTCGGGCCTGGGGGAAAAGGCGCATTAGCTCGGCCGCACCGGGCGCGGCGCCGGCGTCAGCCCAGCAGCTGATCAGCTCCAGGTCCGGGAACAGTTGGTCCGGCGCTAAGCCCGACCGTTCGATCATCAACAGCAGGAAGGTCGGGTTCCAGATCGACAGGAACCGAAGATCGTGTGCCCGCTGGACAGCGGCGACGGTGCGTCCCCAGAACTCATCCATGTCCTGACAGCGGACGACATCCAAGGGCACGGCCGACCGCCGGGCGATGTAGCGTCCGAGGAAGCGCCCCAGGTAGGCCGAGTCGTCCGCGAAACCGATCGGCACGCCGCCGGGTGTGCTTCGCGCCGCCGTCCCGGCCGGAGTGATCGTGAAATAGACCTGGCCTTTTCTCAGGCGCGGGAAATTCCGATTCAGATCCCACAGCCAGGCTCTGACGGCACGAGCGTAGTCCTGTCGCAGGCCTTTCGTGTAGGGGATCAGTTTCCTCGCCGCCGCTGATCCGGATGACGGCTCCAACAGGTCCACTGGTTGGGCTGTCAGCACACTCGCGGCGCCCGCCGCGATCTGATTGATGTAGGGAATGATGTCGTCGTAGCTCGCCAGCGGCACGCGCGCCTGGTATTCGGCGATCGTCCGGATCGCCTGAAAGCCGTGCTCGCGGCCGAAGGCGCTGTTGCGGCCCAGCCGTAAGACGCGGGTCAGCGCTGTTCGATCGGTGCGGGTGGCGCCAGTGTTGGCGGGTGCGCGGGTGGAGTCCATGTCGTGTCCCCGCGGGCCGAATCACTCGGCCGCGTCGACCAGGCGGCGCCCGACCCGGCTGAGATTGTCTAGGGCGACCTCAGCCAGGCAAACGAGTTCATCGCCGTCGCCGTAGCCGGGGTTGCGGGCGGTGAAGAAGGTCGCCTGGCGGTCGTCCGGCGGGACTCGCGCGAACTCCTCGCGCACATGGTCGCGGCCCGCCTGGACAATCCCGTCCTGGTAGCGGTCACCGTAGCGGCTGGTGGCGAAGGCGTCGATCAGGGCCTGGGCTTCGGGCGGTGTGGGATGGTCAGGGTGGGGGTAGTACTGAAGGAAGCCGAGCGGCAAGTACTTATAGGTCTTATAGCCTTTGGACAGCAACAGCCAGAAGGTCCTGCCGGGTAAGGCCTGGGCCTGGGCCATGGCGTGCCGGAGCCAAGTCGCCGGTAGGTCGTGGCTGCCCCAGTACCGGTGGTCGACCACCGTGTCGCCGGAGAACAGGAGCTGGGTCGACGCGTCCCAGCCAATGGCCACCACGGTCGAGAAGCCGTGGACGGCTCCGTCCTGATCCGTCAGCAAGATGGCATGGTCCTTGGCTCGCAGGTCGGCCGTGAAGATGTCGCGCTGAAGATTCTCGTAATGCCGGTCCATTAGTGCGAACATAGCCTCAATCTGTCCTGCGGTCAGTTCCGCCACCGGCACCACCCGACCGCGCAAACCGCTCCGGAGACCGCCTGAGCCATCACCCTCATGGTCAATGCGACGCTCAGCGCCTTGGTTGGCGCTGTGATCGGAGTGACGGTCGGGTCTGGGCACCACGCACTAAACCTTAGCGCTGCGCGCGGGATGACGGGGGTCGCGGTTACTCACGTCATCGTGCGCGAAGCAACCACGTCTGCGCAGTCGCAGGATCTCGGGCGTCGGGAACGTCCGCCAGGCGGGATCCGTGCTGTCTGGCCGCACCGAGACGACAAGCTATGTCGTCCTGGTGCGACTTCTAATGTCGTTCTGGTGCAACATCCAATGTCGTTTTGGTGCAATCGAGCCTGGCCTGGATACATGATCGGCGTATGCAACAAGTCACCTCGGACGGGCCGGAGCCCTACTTGGCGCGGCTGGTAGACCCATTGCTGACAGCCGCTTTGGAAGG
>JAIROU010000203.1 GCA_031257375.1 Bifidobacteriaceae bacterium | reverse complement strand
CCGGCCGCGGGCCGGCGCCGGCGGCGGCGGCGGGGGAGGCGCTTCGCCGGGCCGCGGGCGCGGGGGAGGCGCTTCGACTGGCCCGGGCGGGCGCCGCCCCCGGCCCGGCCTCGGGCGCTCGCCCGCGCGACTCGCCGGCGCCGGCATTTCCGCCGGGCTTCACCATCGACACCAACACTCCAGCCGGGCTTCTGAATCGAGACCAACATTTCGTGCGGGGTTTTCAATCGAGACCAACATTTCGTGCGGGTTTTTCAATCGAGACCAACATTTCGTGCGCCCCCGAAACCGCCCGCAAGCCGCTGACCAGCCACAACGCGAACAGGCCCACGCCACAAATGTTGGTCTCGATTCGAAACCACGCCACAATTGTTGGTCTCGATTCGAAACCACGCCACAATTGTTGGTCTCGATTGGAAACCGCGCCACAATTGTTGGTCTCGATTCGAAACCACGCCACAAATGTTGGTCTCGATCGGGAACCACGCCACAAATGTTGGTCTCGACCGGGGAGCCCGGGAGAAGTGTTGAGGTCGACGCGGCAGCCCGCGACGAGCGCCGGCCTCGGCCGCCTCTGGCCGGCTCGGCCGGGCGCCGGCCACATCGGCCAGCGACACGGGGCCGCCACTTTGGCCATAGCCCTGCCCCCCCACCCGAACACAACCCGGGCAAGCCCCCGCTTGAGATCCCGCAGAGAAACAGCCTGTCACCAGCCCAAACACGCGGAACGACACCCACACATCATCCCGAAGAGCCTGCTTTTGGAGGCTTCGCCGGGATGTGTGGGTGGTTGAGGCGGTCTGGGCGGGTTGATGGGGAGGTTCGGGCGGCGGAGCATGATCGGGCGATGGGATTGTCGACGCCGTGACCGGACTGCGCGGCGTCGACAATCCCATCGCCCCGGCGGCGCCCCGTTCCGACGCCCGAGCCGGCTTCGCCGCCGTCGCCGGGCGCCCGAACCGCCCGCCCGCCGGAGCCGGGCACCCGCCAGGGCTGTGGTCGAAGTCGGGCGCCGCCGGGATGGTCACCTGCAACTGCGCGTCGGGGATGACCACGATGGCCGCCAACTCCTCGGCGGTGATCGACAGGTTCCCCCACTGCTGCTTCGTGGTCTGCTTCAACCCGACATCGCCGTTCACCCAATACGCGATCGGGAAGCTGTTCAAGACCGGCTGCGTGCGCACTTTCGCGGACATCGGCACCCGGCGGGCGTGGGAGAGCACGACCGAGTTTTTCGGGGCGTCCTTCAGTTGGTCTTGCTGCTGATGAAGTGGCGCAGCGGGTCGATGTTCCCGGCCGGCGGATTCGGGTCCGTCCCGGCCCTGAGCGGCTGCTCGCGGGGCCTGCCCGCGGGCGCCCGGCCCGGCCTGCGGGTCGGGGGTTTGAGCGTCGTCCGGTCGGCCTTCGGGGATCGTTCTGCTCCGATCTGTGGGATGGCCGGCGCGTCCTGCGCGCCGGTCGGCGGTCCTGCCCCGACCAACGCCCGCCACGGTCAGGCGGGCGAAACAAAACCCCCCCACCCGGCGGCCTCGACCAGCCCTGGACCCAAACCCGGTCACGTACACTATTGCGCGGGGCCGCCGACGGCCCAATCACAGCTTTCACAAACCTTGATCATGCCTCGGCGGCCCCCCCTCACGCACGCAGACACGCTGGTCAAACCCCAAACTCGGGCTGTAGTACTAGTAGGCTGGGCGGCTGGTCCGGCCGCCGCCAAGGTTACTTATCGTCCGCTTCAGCGGCGAGCGCCGCCTGGGCCGCTGCGGCCAGGGCCGGGATGTTGGTCGCCAGCGGCCCGTCCCGACCTGCGGCAGGCCGGTGGCAGGGTGACGGTGATCGGCCAACGGAGATCAAATTGGATGCGGCGTCGGCAAGGTCTGGGCCTGCCTACAGCAACCTGCGCAGTTCGGCCACAAAGCGCGCGGCCCAGCAGCGTTCAAGAGTGGACAGTACGTCGTCGAGGGCGATTGGCGGCCTTGTCAATGCGTGCGTGGCTTCTCGGACCACAGTGAGGGTCGTTTCAGGGGAGTTGGCCAGGAGCGAGTTGAGCAACTCGTCTGGGGTCGCAGCGCGCAGGCCGACACCCATCAGGACTTCGGCGGGGAAGTCGACGGTGTTGTTGGTGACGATCAGGTCCGCATTGGCGGCGACTGACGCGGCCACGACGTGCAGATCGTCGGGGTCCGGCAAGCGCAGATCACCGAGCACCACGAGATCGCCTTGGACCACGGAATCGGGGAAGGCGGTGCTCATCGCGCCGAATCGTCGCCTGATCTGCGCCTCCGGCCGATGTGGGTTGATTTCCCGAATCGCGGCAACGGCCTCTTCGGTGACTTCCCACGACCAGAACGGAGTGATCAAGCCGTGCTCCGCTGCCGTAAGCAGGACGTTTGTGAGCGTTATTGGGACCAGGACGCAGGCGTCCAGGAACACGCGGGGCGGCGGCGCCGTCATGTGGTTAGGCGGTGGCGCGCGCGTTTGAGGGCCTGGGTGTAGTCTTCGCCGGCGTCGAGCAGCGAGCCGTCCCGGGCGGCGGCCGCGGCGGATTCTTGGAGGAATGCTTTCCGCTGGCGTGTCCGCGCTTGCTTGTAGGAGATCAGGTCTTCGAGGCGGACCACACGATGCACTCGCGGCCGCTCGAAGGCGATGTGGCCTTCTTCGAGCAGTTTGACCATGGTCATGCGCGACACGCCCAGCATCTCAGCGGCCTGCCCCGTGGTCAGCGTGGTGGAAACGGGCTCAATCCGGACGGCTGTGCCGCTGGAAAGCGCGTCTACCAGCGTAGACAGGCCCCTGCGCACCGCGGGGGAGACAGCGGGCAGCACTTCGGCCAGGGCCGCCAGATCGGCCGGATTGGCCGGCGGCAGAACTGTCTGGGCCTGCGCGATGACGCTCATGCGATCTATTGTCCACAGCAAACGCCCTAAACGCAACGTGTCGGCCCGCCGCGCCCGCCGCGCCTGCCGAGGCGACGGGCGGGTCCACTTTCGCGCACGATGCCGTCCGCGCCGTCCCAGCGCCGCCCCGCTTGTATCCGCGACAACCGGGATCTGCGGGCCGCAGACGGCGCCTCAGTCGATGGTGTGAACGCTGTCTACCACAAGCCTGGCGACGGCCGGGAGTGACGCTTCGCAGTTGGTGTTCAGGGTGCCGAACCAGGTTATGGCCGTCCAGTAATCCGTGTCGGTCGCAACCAATTGCGTGCATCCGTCGTCGACAATTCTCGATGCGGCGTATTCGCTGACAGTCAAGTGCTCCTGGTGCCCGTTTAGCTCAGCCGCGACATATTCGGTCACAAGCTGATCCATGCCACCGTCCTGCCAAGTGGCGCCGGTGTTTCGGATTGCGATGCCAGAACCGTATCGAGCCAGATCAATGGTGATTGCCGTCCCCCCAGATTCTTCGGTGACGCCCAAGTGCGGCCAGGCCGCAGTGGGGACCCGCCACGAGCAGACGCTGCCATTGTGCGTCCACCGCCCCGCTTGGGGAAAAGGATTCCCCGGTGGCAACTCCTCGAGCCGTCCGAAATCGCTCAGTCCGGCAGCGCGGGCCAGAGAATCAGCGTCAATCAAGCGGCAAGGGTCGGCGCCGTCCGGTGATGGCTCCGGTTCTTGCGCTTGAGTCGACGCCGGGCGGCCAGAGGCTTCGGGGAGGCTGGTTGGCGCTCCATCGAGCTGGACAGGTCAACCGTCATCGAACTCCTCGGCGGGCGGCGTGGAGTCGAAGGGGTTCGCATTGATTCGCTATGGGCGCTGGCTTGGGCTTTGGAAACTGAGCCCGCCGACTTCCCCGGTTTCCTGGCGCCACTCGTGTCATCTGCTGCGGTGTCTTGCGAATCGGGCAACGTCCAGGCTGGGAGGCCGATTGGGTGAACCCGTCGTTCAATTCGAGAGGCTGTTGACGGCGACGTCTGTCGCCGCGGCCGCCTGGTAGCTGCCTGGCGATGTGGACCGGATCGGCGCACAGTATGGCCCGTGCCGAACGCGGCCAAGGACCAGCGGTTGGCGGTTCGCCTCTACGGCCTGTAAAAGCGGACCATCGAGCGGGCCGCAGCTGCCCGAGGGACCACTATCGCGGAATTCTCCGTCGCCGCGATCATGCGGCAGGCTAGGACGTCTTGGCGGAGCAGCCGGCCTTCCATCGCGCCGAAGACCAGTGGGAGCGATTCGCCGGCGCCCTGGGCGGGCCGGTGGAGCCGGCGCCGAGGCTTGACGCGCTGCTGCGCTGTCCGTCCGTTTTCGACCGCTGACCGCCGGTGACGCGCTTCGAGCGACCCGCGGCGTTGGGCGCGGCCCACCAATTGGCCGCCTTCTCGTGCGGCGACGCGGCCCTGGACAACTGGCTTGCGGCCCGCGTGTCGCACCGAGCGGTCCGGCCCCTCCCGCGTGTTCGTGGCGACCGAAGCGGGCGGCAGTCAGGTGGTCGGGTACTACGCCTTGGCGGCGTCGTCGGCCGATGCCGCCAAGGTCACTCATCGTCAGCTTCAGCGGCGAGCGCCGCCTGGGCCGCTGCGGCCAGAGCCGGGATGTTGGTCGCCAGGATCGCCCACACGATCTCGTGGTCCACCATGTCGTAGCCGTGCGCCACCACGTTGCGGGAGTAGATCAGCCGGCGCAGCTCGACCTCGGGGTGGGCCTGCGGAAAAGCCGGATCGGCGCGTTCCACGCGCCGGGCGCACTCTCCCAGCCGCAACAGCAGATCCTCGGCGGCGTACCGCAACATTTCATCCGCGTCATACGCCGCCTTGCCCCGGGCCACCAGGCGGGCCGCGGCGGCGGCTTGCGCCAGCAAGTCCTCGAGACCGCGCGCCAGAACGGGCTTCACAGCGGGACCGCCTGATCCAAGATGTCCTGGTGCCGCGCCTGGAGCCCGCCCTCGGACACAAGATCCACCCGCACCCCGAGGAGTTCCTCCAACTCCGGTCGGAGCGCCACAGAATCCCAAGCCCGCTCCGGCGGCACCCGGACCAGCAAGTCGATGTCGCTGGACGGAGTCTCCCGACCGGTCGCGACCGACCCGAACACGCGGGGGTTCTCTCCGCCGCGACGCGCGATCAGCGCCAACGCCCCTTCCCGGTGGGCCGCCAGACGCTGGGAGGGCAAGGTCGCCGCCGCCAGCAGCCGGCGGCGCATCGCCGGCGACGCCCTGCGCCTGCCGGTCTCATAAGCCGAAACGTTGGATGCTGCCACACCCGTCAGCGCGGCCAAGGCGGCCTGTGTGAGGCCCGCGGCCTCCCGGGCGCGGCGCAACTCATCCATGGGCGCAGGCTATCATCGATGGGATCGCCAGCGGCCCGTCAGGTGGGGTCAGGTTTGTTGGTTGGGCGCCCCGCGCGGGAGGCCGCTCTTGAGCGAGGGTTCAGCCGTGCCTGGCCCAAAACTCCCTTGGGGAGACGATTCCGTGCTTGCCCGGCCACCCGGGGGCCAGCGCCAGCAGATCCTTGTCCCCGGTCACCAGGTAATCCGCCTCGGCCCCGAGGTATGTCCCAAGCGCGGCCAGGTCCGCCGGGTCGCGCAGAGCGGGCTCTGCGATGGGCG
>JAIROU010000095.1 GCA_031257375.1 Bifidobacteriaceae bacterium | reverse complement strand
GGGCGAACACGCCCGCGGGGTCGGAGCCCTGGCGCATTTGGAGCGTCAAAGCGGCGTAGGCGGGGTCGTTGAACCGGTGGACGCCAGTCATGTCAAAGACGCGGCCCCGGATTTGGGCGGCGATGTCGAGGACGCCGCCTCTGCCGACGGCTGGGAGTTGGGCGCGGTCCCCGACCAAGGCGACGGTGGCGCCGGCCTCGGCGGTGACGGTCAACAATGCGATGGCGGTGTCCTGGTCCAACATGCCGGCCTCGTCCACCACGATCCGCTCGCCTCTGGCCAGCCGCGCCGCCGGGGCCGGACCGGTGTGCGCGGTCCCGGTGGCGGGGTCCAATTCGCCGACGTTGAGCCGTGTCCACACGCCGTCCCGGTTCCACCGCCAACCATGCGCGTAAACCAACGCCGCCACCGAATCGGCGGGCACGGCGAGTTCCTGCTCGGCAGCTTGGGCGGCGCGCAGCGTCGGGGCGACGATCCGCGCGGGACGGCCTTGGCGTGCGGCTGCACCGATGGCGGCGCCGAGCATCGTGGTTTTCCCGGCCCCGGCCGCGCCCTCGACTATCACCAGCGGATCGGTCGAGGCGATGGCGGCCGCCGCCGCAGCCTGGTCCGCGTCCAAACCCCGCGCCTCCGCCAAGTCTGCAACCTCCCGGCGGGTTGGCTCCTGGTCGGGGACGCTGGTTTGCAGCAGGTCCCGCAACGCCATGTCGGCTTCCATGACGCGCAGGCTGGTCCAATGCGCGACATGCTCTGGGGCGGGCGCGCCGAGCGGCAGCACCGAGAAGCAATCCTCCAACGCCAGCCGGGTGGCGATGGCGGTGAACTCGCGCAACTCGGCCGGCGCCGCTTGCACGCCCGCCTCGGTGGTGATCCGGGTGGCATGCTCCTGCACGGTGTGCGCGGTCCAGGTTGACGCGGCCGCGGCGCACCGGTCCAACGCCCTTGACGCGACCTGCTGCACCGGTAGGTCCGCCAGCGCGACCGGCGGGCGGCGCGCCGCCCGGCGCGGCGCGGCGGCGTCATAGCCGGCGTCGCGCAGTTCCGCCCGCCACCATTCCTCGCCCCGCAACAGGCCGGGTCTTTTGCCCGGCCGGCCCCGCGCCCACGCCGCGGCCTGCATCCTGGCGGTCAACGCCGGGCCGGGCGTTTGGCCGGGGTGCGCGGTCTCCCATTCGGCGCGCATCTGTGCGAGGTTGCGTTGGATCTGCGCGGAACGCTTGCTCATGACGCCGTTGAACCGCTGCAACTCCGCGACATCCCCGGTCGTGTGGTCGAGGGTCAGCCCACACCGGTCCAGCGCCGCCGCCAGCCCGGGGTGCGCGGCGATCACAGCGGCGCCCAAAGCCCGGATCGCTCCCTGCTGTTTGAACAAGGCCGCTGTGTCCAACGCACGCCATGCCCCGGCCGCCCACACCCTGGTCCCGATCTGCAAGTGGATGTGCCGGTGCGGGTCCCCGGCGCGGCTGGTGCGGTGCGTGATCGCCACCGTCTGCAACCGCTCGACCGGCACTACTTCCTGGGCGCCGCGCGGCCCGACACGGGTCACAGAATGCGACGCCAGCCAGCGCCGGATCTCCGCCGCGGCGTCACGCTGCGCCGAGTCTAAAGCGGCGGACACTTCCGGGTGCAGCGCCGCCGCGACAGACAAGCTCTTGGGCGCGTTGACGACCATCTCCGCGAACATAGGCGACCCGCGCCGGCCCTCGCCCGGCAGGCGCGGCCTGCCCATCTTCTCACCCGAAGCCGGGTCGGCCCAGTTGACCCACGCCTCGTACTCGTCCGCAGACAAGGACCGCCCGCTGACGGCCTCCCCGTCCGCGCCGAGTTCAACCCACTCGGCCACCGCGTCATCCGAGCCGAGGTAGTAGTCGTCGGCGCGGGTGTGGTCGGCCTCGACGTACCGGCGCGCCGCCTTGCCGGAGCCCCGGAACAGGACCACCCCGCCCTTCATTTCGCCCTCCCTGGTGACTGGTTTCACCAGGGAGGTGCGCATCATCTACCCCCGGTAGCATCCGTGCATCCTCTTCATCCTCTTCATCCTCTTCATTCCTCTTCATTCCCTGCGTTCCGTCAATCGGTGTGGGGATCGGTGGCGTTTGGCCGGCGCGGGCGGTCGCGGCGGGGCGTGTCGGGTGGGCGCCGGTCGGTGGTGGCGCGGGCCGGGGTCGTTGGTTTGCGGCGGCGGCCGCCGGGGCGGGGTGTGAGCGTGGCGCGGTTGCGCTCCGGGTGCGGGCGGCGCTTGCCTCTCCCCGCGCAGGTGGCCTGGGCGGTGTTGGCGGGACGGCCCTGGCTGGAGTGGCGGCGGTTCGGGGCTGAATGCGGCGGCGGGGGTTGGCTGTGCTGGCGCCGGCCGCGCGGCGCGCAGGTGGAGGCGGCTGCCGGGCGCGGGGGGCGCGGCGCGGGGCGCGGGCGTTGGCCGCCCCGAGGGCCGGTTCGGCGTCATCGGCGGGGACCGGGCTGGTCGGGGAGATGGTAGGCCGCGCCCGGCGGCGGGTTTGTCACATTGACAGGGTTGGGGGCCTGGTCGGCCGCGCGAACGGCGGGGCGGGCGTCGGCGCGGGCGCGGGCCGGGGTTTGGGTGCGGCCGGTCGGAAGCCGGCGGCTTGGGCGAGCGCGCCGAGCACGATCCTGGCCTCGCCGGTGTCCAACCGGGAAAGGTCCGCCAACGGCACCAGGGTTTCGGAGTCCAAGAGGTTGGCGACCACTTTGGCGACAAGCCGTTCCCCCGAGGACAAGGGCAGCGTTCCGCTGACCAGTTTGGCGGGGTCGATCCGGGCGTGGGACTTGCCGGCCTGGTCGGTCCCCAACTGTTCGATCCACGGGGCGCCCCGGTAAGCCAACCGGCCGCGGACTGCGTTCAACAGCAGCGCGACGGCGGCCTTTGCCCGATAGGTTCCTTCCGCCCAGTTCCGCAACTCGGCGGCCAGCCTGTCCCGCTCGCCCGCGGCGGGGGCGGGGGTTCTGATCTGGTCCACTTGGCTGTGTCTCCTTCCCGGCGCCGCCGAAGGGGCGCGCTGATTGGGTTTGCCTGACCTGGGGCAGGTGCGCGCTGCCGCCCCGGCGGGAGCGAGGGCGCGTTTTTTGGGGACAGGCGCGCACCTGCCGGGAGTGGACACCATTCGGAGCGCCCCAGGTGCCGGGGCGCGCCGGCGCGCCCGGTTCCGGGCGGGCGGTTTAGACTTGGGCGCTGGAAAGAACGGGGGCGGGAAGCATGGGCCGTGACCACGCTGCGGCGCGGGCGCCGGTGACCGTGTTGGCAGACCGGTACCAGGTGATCAAGCAACAGGTCGCGGCCGGTTTGCGCGCCCGCCAGGAATCGACCCGGTTCGGCGGGACGCCCCAAGACGCCGAGGTGCCGCCGGTCGGCAAGCAAGATGCGCGCCGGATCGCCGCCGCCCGGCTCGGCGCGGGCGTGTCGCACACCACGCTGGAGAAGGCGCTTTGGCTGCGCGAAGTGGCGTTCGACATGGAACGCCGGGCGGCCTTGCGGGTTGCGGCCATTGAGACGCTATGAGGGTAAGAGGGTGGGGGCCTCGCCGTAAAGTCACCGGTTGGTGTATTCGTGGACTAGCGGCGGGGCTGGCCCGCCGCGACACCACAGTTATGGGAGGCCCCGATGGT
>JAIROU010000082.1 GCA_031257375.1 Bifidobacteriaceae bacterium | reverse complement strand
CTGCGACGCGGACCTGGTCGAGGACCTGGCCGACCCGCGCCCCACGAACTATGTCACCACCGATCCCAGCACCGGACTGGGCCGCCTTTATGCGGTCAGCGAGTTCCCCGGCGCCTGCGAGTTGGTCGCCTTGGTGGTGGACGAGCCCAGCTACACCACGGCCAACCTGCCGGGCGGCCCCAAGACGCTGCGCTGGGAGGGGGACCTGGTCGACACCGGGAACGCCGAGACCTGGTTCACGGTCTCGGAGACACCAATTCCGGCTGATGGCCAGACCACCGGCTTTATCACGGCACAGTTGTCTTACGACGGCGGCGAGCCCGCGACCGGCCGGGCGGCGAGCCTCCAGGCTTATGCCGAGGACGGCGCCTATCTCGACGTGCAACCGTTCGAGGAGTTCGACGACGGCCAGTACCGGGCCTATTACACCGGCCTGCGGGCCGGCGACTACTTGATCGACGTGCGCGCGGACGGCCTGTCGCTGGACGTCAAGCCGGGCCAGAACGCCTACGCCCACCTGTTCCAAGCCGCGCCGCGCGTCCCCAGCGCGGACCAGTCCTGGGCCTCGATCACCGAAGACCCGGGCCAGATCGGCTCCTACGGCCAGGCGGCCGGTGATCACGGCCGCCAAATCGTCGCCGCCCACCTGCGGGACGCCGATGGCTTCCCGGTCACCGGCGCCGCCGGGCGCTTGCAGGCCGGTCTGCGCACCGCTTCCGACCCCGGCGGCCTGATCGGCTTCTCCGACTCCGGCCAGTTCAAGTGCGACCGGCCGCTGGTCGACGGCGCCTGCCTGTCCGGCGATTACACCGTCGAGGTCTACTCGGGCGTGCCCGCCGACCGGATCCTGGGCGTCACCTATGACGACGGCGAACTCGCCTTCGACCTGCGCGGCCAGTGGGGCGGCCAAGACCTGCTGGCCGCGTTCACCGCCCGCCCGGCGGATCCCGGCCTGTCGGTCTTGGAGGTCACCCCGGCCAGCCCGATCGCGGCCGGTGAGGCCTACACGGCCGCCGTCGCGCTGCTAGACCTGACCGGCGCCCCGGCCAGCCAGGCCTGGGTGGACCTCTATCTGACCGGCGCGGGGTGCGCGGCCTCGTTCGACGGCCAAGGCTCGCGCTGGGCCGAGGCGCAGTCGTCGATCACCGGGCACATCGCCGTCGACTTCGCCTCCGCCGCGGCCGGAACCTGCCAGTTGCTCGTCTACCTGGGCAGTCAGCAGGTCGCCGGCTCGCCGGCGACCGTGGTCTGGACGGCCGAGCCGCCGGCGCCGGCCGACCCGGATCATTCGACGCTCGAGGTCGCCCCGGACGGCCCGGCCGCGGTTGGCCAGGCCTACGAAGCCCTGGTGACCGTCCGCGACGAATTTGACGCCCTGGTGGCGGACGAGCCGATCACCTTCGCGTTGACTGCGAACTGGGACTGCCCGGCCACCATCAACGGCCGGCTGACCGCCACCCGGCCGTCTTCGGCGGCCGGCGAGGCCGGCGTTGAGATCTCGGCCGACCGCGCCGGCGCCTGCCGCCTGGACGCCTATCTGGAGGACGGCGGCTGGGTCGGTTCGGCCGACCTGGTCTGGGCCTGGGACGGCCCGACGGCCGACGCCGAAAAGTCGACCGTCGTCATCGTCCCCTCCGAACCGCTCGGCGACCCGGCCGGCGCGCCGGTCCCGATCGCCGCCGGCGACTCGTATCAGGTGCTGGTGACGGCTTACGGGCCGGACGGGACCACGCCCGCGCCGGGCGCCGAAGTCTCGGTCGGCTTGACGCAATGGTCGGCCATGTCCTGCGTCAACCCGCTGGTCACCAGCGACCAACCGGGCTGGAACGAGCTCTACGGCATGGGCCGGACCGGCGCCGATGGGAAGCTCGCCCTGACCGTCTCCAACCCGAATCTGATCGGCGGCCTGCTCGGCGCCTGCGTCCTGACCGTGGCCGTGGAGGGCGCCGGCGTGCCGCGCCTCGACGCCGACGGCCAGCCCACCCCGTCGCCGGTGCTGGTCTGGTTGTGGCCGCCGGACCTCGGTTCGGACCACGCCTACTACGAGGTTTCGCCAGACGACGTGGCCGCCGATGGCGAGGCTACCGGCGCCGTCGAAGTCCAGATCGAATCGGCCGGCGGCTCGCCGGCCATGGTCGACCTGTCCAAGCTGACGGTTTCCGGCCCGGCCGAGTCCGGCTTGGTCTTCGGTCCCTGGGCGCCGGTCCAAGACTCGCCCCACGACCTGCCCAACGGCGCCTACCAGGCGTCCTTCACCGGGACCAAGGTGGGCCAATGGCCGGTCACGGTCGCCTACGACGGCCAAACGTTGCAACTGGGCCACGGCGCCAACGGCACAGCCCATCTGGTCGGTGACGGCCCACCCGTGCCCTCGGCCGATCAATCGTCGGCCGTTGTGGTGACCGCCGCGGGCCTGCCGCGGGCGACCTACCAGCACGCCTTGGCGGCGGCGCTGGCGGGCGGCGGCGCCACCCACACCATCGAGATCACCTTGGCGGACGCCACCGGCGCCCCGGTCGAGAACGCCGCCGGGGCGCTCGGCGTCGCCCTGGCCGACTCGGACCGGTACTCCGATCTGGGGTCGGGCTCGTACTGGGCGGGCGACGCCGACCGCCCAGACCAGTCGGGCAAGGTCGTGGAAGTGGGCGGCGGCGTCTACCGGATCGCCGTGGCCTCGTTCAAACCGGGCGCCCGCCAATTCCGGGTCGAGTTCTCGGCCGACGGCTTGACCTTCGACTTGGCCGACGCCGCCAGCGCCGCCGACCCGGCGAGCACCGTCCTGACGGCCGCCTACACCGGCCGGGCGCCCAGCGCCGCGCATTCCAAACTGGTCGTCAACCCGTCCACGCCGGTTGACGACGTGACAGATCTGTCCGATCCGGCCGATGGCGTGCCCGACACCCTGACGCCGGGCGGAGTCTACGAGGTCCTGGTCAACCTGCGCGACGAGGAAGACCTGCCGGCCGCCCGCGGGACCGACCCGGCCCAGGTCTATGTCGCCCTCGACGGCCCCGCCTGCGGCGAGCCTTCCTTGGCGGCCGGTTCGGACGGCCCCTTCGCCCAGGCCGCCGGCCGCCAGGTGGCGGCCGATCCGGAGACCGGCCTGGGCGCGGTTTACATTTCCAACGGCCAGGCGGCGGTCTGCCAATTGACGGCGCGGGTCGAGGCCGACTCCCCGACCAGCCCGGCCGATCTGCTGGGCAGCCCCAAGACCCTGCGCTGGGCCAGTCCGCCGGTTGGTTCAGAGGCGAGGTCTTGGGCGTCGGTGACTCAGGGGCCGGGCCAGGCGGGGGTTTATGGCGCGGTCGGAGCGCTGCCGGGTGATTGGGGTTCGCAGACGGTGACGGTGGCGGTGTTGGACGCCGGTGGCGCGCCGTTGACGGGGGCGGCTTCAAAGCTGTCGGCGGTGGCCGATCCGGTGTTGGATCCGGGCGGGGTGTTGGCGTTTTCAGATGGCGGTCTGTTCCGGTGCGTTGACGAGCCGGTCGCTGGCGAGTGCGCGGATGGCATTTATGCGGTCGAGGTCTATTCGGGCGCGCCGGTCGGCCGGGTGCTGAATGTGGTCTATTCGGATGGTTCGGTGGAGTTCTTGGTGTCGCGGCGGGGCTCGCCGGCGGGGGCGAAGGATTTGTCGGCGCCGTTCACCACCGGTCCGGCCAGCGCCGCCGACTCGACCCTCAAGGTCAGCCCGGACGGGCCGCTGGCGCCAGGCGCCGACCGGTACACGGTCACGGTCCTGGTGGAGGACCGGTTCGGCAACCCGGTCGAGGGCGCGCCGGTGACCTTCTGGATGGAAGTTGATCCAGACCCCCAGGCCGTCCTCGAGGGCGGTCAACTGGTGGACTGGTCGCAACAGCTAACGGTCTACTCCTCGTCCATCGGGTCGGCCCAGGCCGAGGTCTCGGCCCCGCTCGCCGGGAGCGCCGCGATCGCGGCCTTCATCGGCCCGGACGCGGACGGCGATCTGATCGATGAAACCGACCTGGTCTGGGAGTGGCCGCCCGGCCCGGCGGCCGACCCGTCGAAGACGACCATCGTGATCACCCCGTCTGAGCCGTCGGGAGACCCGGCCGGCGTGCCGACCGCGCTGCCGTTCGCGTACCAGGCCACCTACCAGATCGAGCTCACCGCCTACGCCGAAGATGGCGTCACGCCGGTGCCCGGCGCCCAGGTCTACCTCGGCGCTTGGAACGTCAACTGGGCGTGGATGTGCACCGTCTCGGTGACCGAGGACGGGCGCGGGCGGCCGGGCGACGACGCGCCCGATCTGTGGGGCCAAACCGGCGCCGACGGCAAGCTGCGCGCCACCGTCCAAAACTTGTCGGACTACATGTTCGAGGGCACCACCCGGGTGTGCGATCTGAGGGCCGCGGTGGACGGCGAAGACATTCTGCGCTATGGCGCGGACGTGGACGAGGACGGCTATCCGCTGCTCACCCTGCTGGCCTGGCTCTCGCCCCCGGACCCGGTTGACGGGGCTGATTACAACGTCAGCGGGGCTGACGTGGAGGCCGACGGCGCCCACACCGGCGCCATCGACCTGCGGCTGTGGTCCTGGACCGGCCCGGCCATGGTCGATCCGTCGAAGCTGACAGTGGTGGTCCCGCCAGAATCCGGCCTGACCGTGGGCCGGTTCACCGCCCTGCCCTGGGAGAACGAGGAACAGGAGGGCTGGTACGGGGGGATCCTGCCCAGCGGCCTCTACCAGGCCGAGTTCAGCGGCGTCGTGCCCGGCGATTGGTTGGTCGAGGTCCTTTACGACGGCCAACCGCTGGCCGTCCAAAGCGGCGGCAACGACATCGCGCACCTGGTTGGCCCGGACACGCCGCCGGGCGGTCCCTCGGCCGCCAAGTCGACCGCCGAAGTCACGCGGACGGCTGGCCAACTGGCCAACCGCGGCGCGCCCGGCCTGGCCGAGCGGCCAGAGCAGTGGGGCCGCCAGACGTTGAGCGTGACTTTGGTGGACGATGCCGACCAGCCGGTTGTCGACGCGGCGGCGGCTTTGACGGCCAGGGCGTCGGCCGACGACCCGCTAGACGGCATCGGGCTCGACTTCGGCGACGGCGGCGCCTTCGCCTGCGCCCAGCCCCCGGTCCAAGGGGCCTGCCCGGGCGGCGTCTACCAACTGGATGTCTACTCGTCCAAGGCCGGCGACAGGGCGCTCGAAGTGGTCTACGGCGCCGGGACGCCCGACCAGTTCACGGTCCTGACCGCGGCTGGCGCGGCGGCGCTGACCACGGCCTTCGCGGTGCCCCCGGCCGACCCGGCGGCATCGACCTTCGTGGTCTCCCCGTCCACCCCGGTGGGCGACCCGCTGGGTGAGCCGGACGTGATCGGGACGGACGAGCGGTGGGACCTGCTGGTGACGGTCTGGGACGCCGGGCGCAACAACCTGGTGCCGGACCAAGGCGTGGAGTTCTTCATCTACGGCGAGGGCTGCGACTCAGGCGGCTTGCACGGTCGGGACGGGGCCGAGGAC
>JAIROU010000045.1 GCA_031257375.1 Bifidobacteriaceae bacterium | reverse complement strand
AGAACAAGGCCCTCCAGGCCGAGTTGGACAAACTGCTGGCGGAGGAGGCCCGCCGGCTCCAGATCGCCCCGAGCGACCCGGCCGCGCCGCCGCCCAGCACGCCGGGGTTCTTCGGGCGGCCGTTGAACTCGATCTCGGTCGGTTCGCCCTTCGGCTGGCGGATCCACCCGATCTATGGGACGCGGCGCCACCACGACGGCGTGGATCTGTCGGCTGGGTGCGGGGCGCCGATCTACGCCTCAGCCGCCGGGACGGTCATCTTCACCGGCTGGGCCGGCGGCTACGGCAACCGCACCGTCATCAGCCACGGCAATGTGGGCGGCCAGTTGATGTTCTCGACCTACAACCACCAGCTCAACGGGGGCATCCTGGTCTCGAACGGGGCCACCGTCACCAAGGGCCAGCACATCGGACTGGTCGGCACGACCGGCGCCTCGACCGGCTGCCACCTGCACTTCGAGATCGGCGTCGGCTCGGCCACGGGCGTGGTCAACCCGATGAACTACATCTCCTGACCGGGCCGCCGGCCGTTAGAATGTCGGTCTTGTGACCAAGCAGACCGGCCCGGTGGTGGCGACCAATCGCAAGGCCCGCCACGAATACCACTTGGACGCCTCGCTCGAGGCCGGCCTGGCGCTGACCGGCACGGAGGTCAAGGCCCTGCGGGCGGGCGCGGCCTCGCTGGTCGACGGCTGGGTCTCCTTCGACGGCGGCCAAGCCTACTTGGAGGGCGTCCACATTCCCGAATACGTCCAGGGGACCTGGACCAACCACACCCCAAGGCGCAAGCGCAAACTGCTCCTCCACAAGGACCAGATCCGCAAGTGGGCCGCCAAGACCAAGGAGCCGGGGGTGACCGTGATCCCGCTGCGCCTCTACTTCAGCGGCGGCCGGGCAAAGGTCGAGATCGCCCTCGCCCGCGGCAAACGCGACTGGGACAAGCGCCAAGCCCTGCGCCAACGCCAGGACGCGCTCGAAGCCCGCCGAGCCATCCGCACCCGCACCTTCCGCTAAACCCGGGGACGGTCCTTTCGTCTCAAACTTGGGGACACACCTTCGCGGCGCGACGCCGGGCTATCTGCGGTTCGGCCGCATCGGCCGCTCAGGCGGCGACTTGGACGGGATAGGTCTTGGCCCCGCAGATCAGGCGGCCGCGTCCGGGCGGCTCGAGGACGGCGCCCCCGGCCAGGTCGAGGCTCGGGCCAGGCCGGACGCCGGGGCCGAAGGCGGCCGCGCTGCCGCGATGGCTGGGCCAGAGCAGCAGGCCCAAGGGATTGGTGTGGAACAGTTGGGCGGGCGGGCGGAAGGCGGAGGCGGTGGCGGTGTTCAGGGCCGCCACCAAGGTTCCGTGCGGCGGCCAGGCCGTCGGCGGGGGACCGGTGACCGCTTCAAGATCATCCACCAGGACCACGGCGCCCGGTTTCAGAGCGCCGATGACGTCCGCCCAGCGGCGAGGAGCGCCCGCGCCGAACATCTGGGTCGCGCGGCCGGCGGCGTCGAGGCGGCGCTGGATGCCCGCCAGCGCGGTCGAGCGGCCCGAGCCGGAGGGGCCGACCACGGCGATCGGCTGGCCGTCGCGGACCGGCAGGGCCAGCGGGGCGCCGTAGGCGCCGCCCAGCCCGATCCACACGGTGTCGGCCGAACTGGGCGGCAAGTCCTCGGCGCTGACCCGAGACGGCAGGGGGAGCACCTTGACGGGCGGTTCGACCGCTGGCGGGCCGGGTCCGGGCCACCGCGCGGCCAGCGCTTCTGGCGGCGGCGGCAAAGCTATTTGGACCATCAGGGGCGCGTCGGCGCCGAGGTAGCAGGCCCGCCCGGGCAAGCGGGCGGAGCTGGCCATCTCCTTCGGCAAACCCAAGGCCAGGGCGTCGGTCGGGTCGGCGGTCGGCAGGACCAGGCGGTGGGCGCAGGCGCCCAACCAGCGGCTGGCCTTGGCCGGGGCGGTGATGACCAGGACAGCCCCGGGCGCCAGCAAACCCTGGTTGAGGGCGTCCACCACGGATCGGCCAAGCGATGGAATCGCCAAGCTCTCCAGTTCGGCCGCCGCGTCGGCCACCAGGGCGGTCCGGCCGCCGCCCAACTGGCTCAGCAGTTCGCCCAGGCGTTCCGGCTGGTCGGCCGGGACCGCGGCGCCGAAGCGGGGGAGGGCCGCCAGGGCGGCGAACGCCTCGGGCCGGCTGGCCACCACATGGGTGTCCCAGCCCGCGGCCGCCAATCCGGCGGCCACCGTCACGGCGGCGGTGGTGCGCCCGGAACGCGGTGGGCCCAGAATGGCCAGGTGGCCGCTCGACGGTTGCCAGGTCAGCGGCCACTGGGACTGGCGGTCGGGCTGGTCGGCCAGGCCGATCGTGACGGCTCCGCCGCCGGCCGGCCAGCCGACCCGCGCGGCCGGGAGCAGATCGGGCAGGGGCGGGCGCCAGGGCGCGGCGGGCGGTCTGGCCCCGACCGCCTGGGCGGCGCCCGCGATGGCCTTGACCAGCGTTGCCGGGTCTGGCGCCGGCTCGGGCGGCGGGGTCCAGCGGCCGGGCCATTCGACGGCCCGGGCCGGTCGGCGCGGGGGCGGGGGCATCAATCTGACCCGCATTCTGAGCGGCGGCCGCCCGGCGGTCGCCAGGACGCAGCTGCCGGGGCTGGCCGGGTCGAGCCGGGCGGCCTCCGGCGTTCCCAGAACGTCCAGCGAATCGGCCTCGGTGGCCACCCGGAAGCAGATTCGCAGCGCCAGGTTGGCGCGCAGTTGGGCGCTCACCGCGCCGGCCGGGCGCTGGGTCGCCAACACCAGGCCCATGCCGAGGGAGCGGCCCTGGGCGGCCAGCCGTTCCAGACGCGCCGCCGCTTGCGGCAAGGCGTCCAGTAAGGTTCGGAACTCGTCCACCACCACCAGCAGCCTGGCCGGGCGCAGGTCGGCCCGCAGTTCCCCCCACGATGCCGCCGAGTGACGCTCGAGCAGGCGCTCGCGTCCGGCCAGCTCGGCTTCCAACGAGGTCAGGACCCGGCTGGTGCCGACCGCGTCGAGGTCGGTCGCCACCCCGACGACATGGGGAAGGTGCTCGAGGTCGCGGAAGGTCGCCCCGCCCTTGTGGTCGAGGCCGACTATGATCAGTCGGTCCGGGGCGGCGGCGACGCATTCCGCGAGCATGAGGGCGCGCAGGAACTCCGACTTGCCGGAGCCCGAGGTTCCGGCCACCAGCGCGTGCGGCCCGTCACTGGCCAGATCGACGCGCACGGCCTGGCCGTCTCCGGCCCGTCCGATCGCTGGCAGGCGGGGTGCTGGCTCGCGCCAGTTGCCGGCCACCTCGGCGGCGGTCAGCGGAACTCGGTCCTCCGGCGCCGCGGACGGGTTGACGCCCGCCCAGCGGCGGCTCAACCGCTCAAGGGCGGCGGTCCCCAATCCGACGGCGTGGAACGGCTCGCACGCGGCCGCGCGGGCGGCCACCAAGCCCAACCCGGCGTCTTTGACGACCCAGCGGGCGAGACCGTCCGGCCCGGCGGATTCCGGCCCCGCAGCCAATCCGTGAACCCCGGACAGGTCGAGCGGCGGAACGAGCCCGGCGGCGCCCGCCGCGCCGGTGGCCCCGACCGTGCCCGCAGCCTCGACCGTGCCCGCACCCCGGACTGCGTCCGCGGCCCCCGCCGTCGCGGCGGTCAGTCGGGCCTGGCCGCCCGCCACGGGCCGACCTTGGGGACCCGGTCGGGCCGGCCCGGCCGTCAGATCGGATCCCCGGGGCAGCTTCATCGGCGCGGATGGAAGCGCCCGGCTCGGCGCCGGATCGGCGGCGGAATCGCCGCCGGCCGGGATGGGCCAGGCCGGGTCCATGGTCAGGCGAAGGCCGGAGCCGACCTGGCGGATCGTCAGGGCGAGGCCGCCCGGAGGCGGTCGGGGGGCGAAGCGGGACCAGGACCAGGCCGGTTCCAGCGGGGCCGACACCGGCGGCAGCCGCCCCAACGGCGCTAACCAGGCCGTGATCAGCCGCCTGGCCAAGGCCGCCACGGCGGCCGGGGGGCCGAACAATTCGACCGGGGGAGCGACCGGGCAGGCGGCCGCCGGGTCGAGGCCGATCACGCCCTCCCACCACTCGCGCCGTCCCCGCCGCAGCAGCATTGGCAGGGCCGCCGCCACCACCCCGGCCAGCGGCATGGCCGCCCACAGCGGGTTGCCGGTCATCATGAGCATGACTGCGGCCGTGATCAGGCCGGTGGCCGCCGTCGAACCAACCGCCATCCAGTTGCGTTTGGACTTGTCAGGCCCAGTGGCCGCGCCGACCGGCTCACGGATCAAGGCCCACAGTCCCGCGCGCCCATCGGTCACCAAGGTCCCGGACGAACAGCGCCGACCGCGTCGCAAGCGGCGCCACGCCACCGCCAGGCGGCCGCGCGACTGCCGGACCCGGCCCCACCAGACCGGGCCGCCGCCCTCGGCGCGAGACAGGGCGACCTTGCCGCGCCTGGTCGCGCCAGCCCGGATGGGCGCCGACGCCGAGCGCAGGGGCGCGGACGAACCGGCGTCCGGGGAGCCCAGCCGGACCAAACGCCAACCGCCCGGGCGAACGGCATCGGCGGCATCGGCGGCGGGCGCGTCATCGACCACTGTCGGCAAGCCGACCGCCGCGGCATCGTCACCGGCCGCGGCGTCCACGCCCTCCGCGCGACCGCCGGGACCCGGGCCGTCCGCCCCGCCCAACCGGACCAGGGCGCCGTGATGGAGGCGCCGGTCAACGCCCCGGCCGACCGGCAATCCCAACTCGGACAAGACCTGGGCCAGCGTCGAGCCATCCTCGGCCCAATAGTCCTGCCGTCGCCCGGCCCGCTCCAAGGTGAAATGCACCCGACCAGCTTGCGGCGCCGGCGTCCCAACAGCCGCCAATAGCTCGAAAACCTGTGGACCGGTGAAACTACTCAGGCGCCAGGGCCGCCGCCGGGGCGACCCGCGCCGCCCGGTGGCCGGGCAGCACCGAGGCCAACAGCCCGGCCGCCAGGATCAGCCCGAACAGGGCGGCTATGCCCCAGACCGGGAACATCAAGGCCATGCCCATGGTCGGCACCAGCATGATCGCGCAGGCGGCGAAGCCGTAAAGGGTGCCGAAGAGGATCCCCATCAGCCCGGCGATCCCCGCGACGACCAGCGCCTCGACCGCCAGCATCCAGCGGGTCTGGCCGCGCGTCAGGCCGAGCGCCCGCAGCAGGGCGGTCTCGTGGCGGCGCTCGATGACGGACAGCGACAGCGTGTTGGAGATGCCGATCAGGGCCACCAGGAGCGAGACCGCCAGCAGCGCCAAGCCGATCAGGAGCATGGTCGACAGGGCCTTGCGGGCCTCGGCCTTCTCCACGGCCCCGCCCCAGACCTGGTAGATCGTCTCGCCCGGCATTGACGAGCCGGTCACCAACTCCAGCACTTCATTCTGGACGGCGATCGCGTCAGCCGACTCGTCAACACTGAACATGACGGCCGCCACCCGGCCGCCGCCCAGGGCGTCCAGCGTCGCCTGGTCGGCCATCATGGCGGCGCACCAGCCCGAAACGCAGTCGAGGCCGCCCTCGTGGACGAAGGCCAACTCGACCGACTCGCCGCCGGCCGACCGGACCACGCGACTGGTGCCGGAGACGGGAGTGGGCGAGGCAGGGGCCGCCACGACGCCCGCGTCCTCCTCGGACCAGTCCTCCGAATACATCCGGCTCATCAGGGCGATGTTCTCGTTCAGGAACGAGTCGACCACGACCACGTTCGGCCGCAGCTGGTCGATCAGATCTGGTATCGCCAGCGTGGCGCGCAGACGCTCCGGATCGACCCCGCTGACCAAGTAGGTGTTCGAGGCGCCCAGGTCGTCCTCGATCTCGACGGCGGCGACGGAGATCGGCGCCGAGTCCTCCACGCCAGGCACGGCTTCGATCCGTTCGATCAACTCCGGCGGCACGGCCTCGCCGATCATCGAGTCGAGGTCCTCCTGGGACGTGCCGGGCGGCACGGTGCCGCCCCAGTAGTAGCCGATCTGCAGGTCGACCGGCTGTTGGGCCTCGATGAACACGTCGAACGAGTGATTGAACCCGGCGGCGCCCACCATCAGCGAGGAGACCAGGGTCATGCCGACCATCAGGGCGGTGGCGCTGGCGGCGGTGCGGCGGGGGTTGCGCACCACGTTGGCGGCGGCGATGCGCGTGCCGCCGCGGCTCCGGCCGATCACAGAAGCCACCCGGCCGACCAGTTTGGGCAGCCAGAAGACCGAGCCGATGATGATCCCGGCGGCCATGACCGCCCCGCCCAGCACGCCCAGCAAGGTGGCGAACACCACCACCAGGTCGTCAAGCCGGTTCGGGTCTTGCGAGGCCGACCACCAGACGGCCACCCCCAGCATGGCGGCCCCCACCGCAGACAGCACGATCGACCACGACAGACGCGCCCGCCCGGCCGGAGCCGACAGGCTCGGCGCGCCTTGGGGCCGCAGCGCGTCGACCGGCGCCACCCGGCTAGCCAGGCGGGCCGGGACCAACGAGGCCAGCACCGTCGCGCCCGCCCCTACCGCCAAGGCGGCCAAGACCGCGCCCGGCGAGAGCACGGCCCCGGCCGGCAGTGGCACCGAGGGGTACAGCCGGCGGGCGACGCCCAGCGCCAACTGGATCAGCCCCCAGCCGCCGGCGATCCCGACCCCCGACGCGATCAGGCCCGTCACCAGGGCCTCGATCAAGACCGAGCGCCGGATCTGGCGGCCGGTCGCCCCGACCGCCCGGAGCAGGGCCAGCGTCCTGGCCCGCCCGGCGATCGTCACCTGGAAGGTGTTGGCGATCACCATCGCCCCGGTCAGCAGCGAGATCAGCGCGAAGGCCAGCACCACCGCCGTGATGATGTTGTCGTCCAAGGTCGCGGCCGCCCTGATCTTGCCGGCCTCGTCCGGGCTCATCACCAGCAGGCCGCACAGGTCGGGGGACGAGGAATTGTACTGGTCGGGCTCGGTCAGGGCGCTGAACCCGCCCGGGCACTCGGCCGCCCAGTCGCTCGACGCCCAGGCCTGGGCCAGGGCGTCGAAGACCTGCTGGCGCGCGTCCGGCGTGTCCTCGGCCCCGGGCGCCAAGGTCAGTAGCAGCGCGCCGGGCTCGTAGTAGGGGAATTCGATGTCGGGGCTGTCCAGCAGTCCGAGGGCGGCGACGGTCTCGGGAGTGGTCAGGAGGGTCGGCCGGTTGGTGAAAAAGCTTGCCACGGAGTCGTCGAACAACCCCGTCACCTGTAGGGTCGCTGTCCGCCAGGAGGGTTCGTAGACCTCGGCCACCGACTCGCCACCGGCTTGGCCGTCGCCGTCCGCGTCCGATGCCGCCAGTTCGGCTTCGGCCCCGCCGTCCGCCTGGTCGAGGCCCGCTTCGCCGTCAGTTCCCGATGCCGCCGCCTCGGCTTCGGCCGCGGCCCCGGCCTCCGGTTGGTCCCCACTAGCCCCTCCGTCAGGCTCGCTGTCAGCCTCCCAGACTGTGTCGGCGCTGGTGGAATAGATTTCCAGCGCCAATTCGACCTCGTCGCCGAGCGCCACTTTCAGCCTCTCGGCCACCGACGCGGCCATCGTCGCCTCGCCCACGGCGGCCGGTTCGCGGCCCTCGCTGGCCGGCCAGGCCCCCAGGGCGGCTTGGTTGGAAATGGTGCGGACGTAACCCCATTCGCCGCCGCTGCCGGAGCGGACCTCCCCGGTCACCTGGACGGGCTGGAAGACCTCGCCCACCAGCGCGAGGCCCCGCGCGGCATCGGCGGCGCCGGCCGGAAGATACTGCGCGTCGTAGTAGTCCGCCCGGCCGACCACCAGATCGGCCCCGGCGTAGGGCTCTTTCTGGACATTTTGGATGGTGCGGCTCATGACCGCCGAGCCGGCCAAGGTGGCGGCGATGAAGCCGGTCGCCACCACGATCGCCATCGCCCCGCCGATGACCTGGCGCAGGGACCGGCGCAGTTGGCGCAGGGTGAAGCGGAACATGGTCTCGGCTCAGACGCTCACGACCGTGGTCAACTCGTCCAGGGCGGCGAGCACGGATTCCTTGGTCGGATGCAGGATCTCCCCGACCAGCCGGCCGTCGGCCAGCAGCACCACCCGTTCGGCGTAGGCGGCGGCGGCCGGGTCGTGCGTCACCATGACGACCGACTGGTTCAACTCCCGGACCGACCGCCGCAGGAAGCTCAGGACCTCGAATCCGGACCGGGTGTCGAGGTTGCCGGTCGGCTCGTCGGCGAAGATCACGTCCGGGCGGGTGATCAGGCCGCGCGCCAGGGCCACCCGCTGACGCTGCCCGCCCGACATTTCGCTGGGTCGGTGGCTCAAGCGGTCGCGGATGGCCAAGGTGTCGACCACGGTGTCCCACCAGTCCTGGTCGACCCGTTCCCCGGCCAGGTCCAGCGGCAGCCGGATGTTCTGGGCCGCCGTCAACATGGGCAGCAGGTTGAAGGCCTGGAAGACGAACCCGACGTGGCGGCGCCGCCAGATGGTCAACTCGGTGTCGCTCAACCCGGTCAACTCCCGGCCGCCCAGTTTGACCGAGCCGGCGGTCGGGGTGTCGAGCCCGGCCAGCAGGTTGAGCAGGGTCGACTTGCCGGAACCGGACGTCCCCATGATGGCGGTGAAGCAGGCGGCGGCGAAATCCACGTCGACCGAGTCGAGAGCCAGCACCTGGGCCTCGCCGGCGCCGTACACCTTCGTCAGGCGCCGACCGGCGACGGCGGGTGTGTCCAATTGCATGCCCCCAAGCTAGCGCGCCGGTCTGACACCGGAGTTGTACCGGGGGCGGGCGGGGTCATCCTGGGGGATGACTCTCAGGAATAGCGCTGGACCAAGCCGCCGCGGTAGGCCGCCACGACCGCTTGCACGCGGTCGCGGGCCTCCAGTTTCATCAGGATGCGGCCGACATGGGTCTTGACGGTCGTCTCGGCCACGTGCAGGGCGGCGGCGATCTCTTGGTTCGACAGGCCCTGGGCCATTTGGACCAGGACCTCGACCTCCCGCTCGGTCAGATTGTCGAAGGCGGCGATGTCGCGCGGGTCGGGCGGGGTGGCCGCCGCCACCGAGGCGATCAGGCGCTTGGTCGGGGCCGGGGCGATCACGGCGTCGCCGGCTTGGACGGTGCGGATGGCCGCCAGCATGTCGTCCGGCGGGGTGTCCTTGAGCAGGAAGCCGCTGGCCCCCGCCCGGATAGCGGCCATCAGGTATTCGTCCAGGTCGAAAGTGGTCAAAATGATCACCTTGGGCGGCGGCTTGACCAGTTTGATGATCTGTTCGGTGGCGGCGATCCCGTCCATGCCGGGCATGCGGACGTCCATCAGCACAATGTCGACCGGGCTGGCCAGCGCCGCCCTCAGGGCGCCGTGGCCGTCGCCGGCCTGCCCGACCACCGTCATGTCGGCTTGCGAGTCGATGACCATGGCGAAGCCGGAGCGGACCAGCTCTTGATCGTCCACCACCAGCACGCTGATTCGTTCCATGGCGAGTTGCTTCCTTTCCTAGTCCTGATGGAGGTTAGCAGCCGGGGCCGGCCAGGCGGCCCGGCCGAGCGGGCCGGGCGGGACCGGGCCGGGCGCGGCCGTGCCCCAAGCCTGGGACCGCTCGTTCGGGATCGGCACCGACGCCTTGACCGTGAACCCGCCGGCCGGACCCGGCCCGGCCCGAAACGCGCCGCCGAGCATCTCGACGCGCTCGCGCATGCCCACCAAGCCATGTCCGGAACCGTCGCCGTGAGCGGCGGCGCCACGCCCGTCATCGGACACCGTGATGGTGATCCGGGTGGTCTCCCAACGCTCCGTGACGGTCGCCGCGACCTTCGGCCCGGCGTGTTTGAGGACGTTGGTGAGCGCCTCCTGGACCACCCGGTAGAGCGTGGCGCCGACGCCCGGCGGCAGGTTGCGCGGGCTGCCGACCCGCACCAGGGCCAGGTCCAGGCCGGCCGAACGGGTCTCCTCGACCAGCCGCTCAAGGTCTTTGACGTGGGAGGTCGGCTTCAGCTGGGCGGTTTGGTCGGCCGGCCCGTCGCGCAGCATGCGCACGATGCCGCGCATGTCGGCGAGCGCGTCGCGGCCGGTTTGGGCGATCGCCTCGAGCGCCCGGACCGCCGCCTGCGGGTCGCCGACGGCCGCGTACCGCCCGCCGTCGGCCTGGGCGATCATGACCGAGAGGGAATGGCCGACTATGTCGTGCATCTCGCGGGAGATGCGGGCGCGTTCCTCGGCCAACTCGTTCTGGGCGTCGAGCATCTTCGAGCGGGCCTGGCTGGCCTCCCAGGCGTCCCGCGAGCGCTGGCTGGCCTCCATGGCGCGCGACAGCAGGCCCAGGCCCAGGGCCAGGACCGCCGCCAGCCAGATCGGGAAGGCCAGCAGCAGCGCCTCCGACCACGAGGCCAGCGACAGCGTCCAGCCGAATGGCCTGGCCACTCCGATCAGCAGGCGCACGCTGAGCGGCCCGAGCATCGCGTTCGAGGCCGCCAGCAGCCCGCCGGCCCCGGCGCCGACGGCTGCGGCGGCCACCCAGCGCGGCGTCGAATAGCGGGCCACCGCCCACAGCGGGACCAGCACCAGCAGGTAGACCGGCAGGTCGATGCCCCAGCCGCCGAGCAGCGACCCGGCGCAGGCCAGCCAGGCGACTGCGGCGCTGGCGGTCGGGAAGCTCCCGGCCGTGATTGCGCAGACGCTGAGGATCAGTCCGAAAACGGCGCCGGGCCGGGTCGGTCCCACCGCCAGCGACAGCACGGCACCGGCGGCGCCGAGGGCGACCAGGGCCGGGCTGGGGCCGCGCAGGCGGCCCCAGCGGCTTCGCCGCGGTCGCGCCGGGCGGTCGGCGTTGGCCGCTTGGGCCGGGCCAGCGCGTGGCCCCGGCTGGCCCGGTCGGCCCGGTGCGAACGGCTGGCCGGGTGCGAGCGGCTGGCCCGATTGGCCAGGCTGGCCCGGTGCGGACGGCGGCCCCGGCTGGCCCGGCTGGCCGGCGGCGAACGGCTGGCCGGGGGCGGGATGGCGGTGGCGTGCCGGTAAGACCGGTCGCCTGCGCCGCTGGCCCCCGCTCATGGTCACCTGATCAGCCTATTGCCGGTCGGCCCGATCAGCGGTCGCCCGCCGGTCGGAGTCGGCCGGAGGCCACCCGGCAACCGCGTCCTGCCCGGCCGCGCCCGGCACCGTACTTCCGCTTGCCCGAGGCCGGCGCGCGCCCGATCCAGCACCGAGCGGCGTCGGCGGGCCAGGGTGGTGGTCATAGTCCCATGTGGCGGGGGTGGGCCGGCCCGCCGACGCCAACATTCGGCGCGGCCTGGGCGCGTCGCGGGCGCCAATCGCCCGGGCCTGGGCGCGCCGGGGCCGACGTCCGCGGCGGGTTCCTTCATCGAGCCCAGCGTTCGGCGCGGGTTTGCGGGCCGAGGCCAACACTTGGGGCGAGTCTTGGCGTCGAGCCCAGCATTCGGAGGCTTCGCCAGGATGCGTGGGTGGTTTGGTGCGGCTGGGGAGGCCAGCACCCCGTGCGCGCATCTCCATCGACCCCGGCATTCCATCCGGGCTTCTCCATCCACCCCAACACTTGTTGCGGGTTTCCGCGTCGACCCCGGCATTCCATCCGGGCTTTTGCGTCCATCCCGGCGTTCCTCGCGCCCCCGGAAACGCCAGCGACGCGCTGGCCGGCCAGAACGCGGAAAGCCCGGCGCAAGGAGTGTTGGGCTCGGCGCCGAGACTCGCGACAAATGTTGGGGTCGGCGCGCAGACCCCGCCCCGCGTGTTGGGGTCGGCGCGGGGACCCGCGACAAACGTTGGGGTCGGCGCCGCGGGCGCCGGGCGCCGGGGGTGGGGCCGCTTGGAGCCGGGCGCCCGCCAGCGGCGATGCCCGCCGGGCCGACGGCGGCGTCCGCGCCCGGGCGGCGGGATCCGCGCCGAGAGGCAGCCTGCCGCCGGGGCGAACACGCCGAACAACACCCGCAGGTCGTCCCGAGAGATCCCGAACTGCCGCCATAGTCGGGGCTTCGCCCGGACGGGCGGGCGGTCGCGGCGTCCGGGCCGGGCGGCGGGACGGCGGCGCCGACGGGACCGGCCCGGCGAAAGGAGAGCAAATCGCAGTCTCGGCGGGCCGGGGGCTTGTTTCGGGCGTCGAGGCTGCGATCTTATCTCCTTTTCGGGGGTTGGCCTGGTCGAGGCTGCGATTCTATCTCGGGGCTGTCTCCGAACCCCCTGGTCAGGGCGGTTTCGGCGCCGGGGCGGGAGATAGGATCGCAATCTCGGCGGGACCGGCCCGGCGAAAGGAGAGCAAATCGCAGTCTCGATGGGCCCGGGGCTTGTTTTGGGCGTCGAGGCTGCGATCTTATCTCCTTCGCGGTGGCTGCGCCGAGACGCGCGGATTGGTGGCCGGTGCGCGGGGGGCGCGCGGCGGTGTTGGTGTTAGGGTTTAAGTCTGCTCTTCGCTTTCGCCCGTGCTGTTTAACCCCCTTGTAGGCAGGTGGTTGTGATGTTTGGTTCGTCGGTTGCGGTTGGCTTGGCGCTGGGTGCGGCGTGGCCGGTTGACGGGGGGCTGGGGGGCGCCCTCGGCGGCGACTCGGTGAGCCGCGAGGTGTCGGTGCTGGTGCGGGTGGTGGATGGCGCCGCAGACGCCCTGCCGGTGACCGGCGGCGGGTTCGGCTGGGGCCTTGGGTTGGCGGCGTTGGTCCTGGTGGCGGCGGGCGTTGCCTTGGTGTTGGCGGGTCGGCGCGGCCGGGCCGGGCGGGTCTTGTTGCTCGGGGCGGGCGCGGTGTTGGCGTTAGCGGCGGTCGGCGGGCCGGCGGCGGCGGGCGCGGCGGGCGGCTCGGTGGTGGTGACGGTCGACAAGCGCGACGGTTTGACGGGCTCGGCGCGGGCGGCGGTGGACGTGTCGGCGCTGGGTTCCGGCCTGCTGTCGGTGGACGGCTCGGCCAGCGGCGACCCGCGGCTGGGTTTGAGTTTCGATGGCGTCGGCTTGGGCGCGGCCCCGGCCAGGGTGGCCGATGTGGCGGACAAGGATTTCTCGGGCGTGCTCGAGGGGTCGCTGCGGGTGGCGGTGGCGGCCGACATCCCGGTCGGGGAGTACCGGGCCGCAGTGGTGTTCCGCGTGGTCGACAGGCGGACGGCGTTGAGCCAGGTCGCGGCCGGTTTCGAGACGAAGGTGTATGACGGCGGGACGGCTGTGGCGGCATCGGGCACGCCCTCGCTGGTGGGGGTGGCGGCGGGCGACGCCGTGTCGGCCGGGGGGCTGGCGTTCTCCCTGGCGAGCAAGGACGCCGGGTCGGCCGTGCCGGTGGTGGTGACGGGCGGGACGCTGGGCGGGCCGGACGCCTGGAAGTACCGGCTGGCGGGCGGCGGGCTGGCGGTGGTCGCGCCCGGCGGCGGCTCCGCGGTCGTGGTGGTCGAGGCCCGGCCGGTGTCGGTGGACGTTGGGGTCTCCGGCAAGGTTTACGACGGGACCACGTCCGCCGTGTTGGGGTCCGCCTCGGCGGCGGGCCTGGTGGTGGGCGATGACGTGGTGCTGGGCGGGTCCCCGACGGCATCGTTCGCCACCAAGGACGCCGGGCCGGGCAAGGCGGTCACGGTCACCGGGTATGCCTTGGTCGGGGCCGACGCCGCCAACTACACCCTGGTCCAGCCGTCCGGCCTGACCGCCGACGTGGCCAAGCGGCCGGTCAGCCCGTCGGGCGGGAACCTGCAGGCGGCGTCCAGACAGTACGACGGGACCTTGGTCGCGCCGCTGACCGGGCAAGCCGCGCTCGCCCCCGGCGACTACCTGGCCGGCGACGACCTGTCCCTGGTCGGGACGGCCGCGGCGGGCGCGTTCGCGGACAAGAACGTCGGCGCCGGGAAGCCGGTCACGGTCACCGGTTACACCTTGGCCGGGGCCGATGCCGCGAATTACGTCTTGGCGCAGCCAGCCGACTTGGCCGCGGACGTGACCCCGCGGCCGGTCACCCCGACTGGCGGGAACCTGCAGGCGGTGTCGAGGGCCTACGACGGGACCTTGGTCGCGCCGCTGACCGGTCAGGCCGCGCTCGACGCCAGCGACGTCATGGACGATGACGAGTTGACGCTCAGCGGGACCCCGACCGGTTCGTTCGCGGACCAGAACGCCGGCGCCGGCAAGTTGGTGACGGTCACCGGGTACACCCTGACCGGGGACGATGCCGCGAACTACGCCTTGGTCCAGCCGTCCGGTTTGACGGCCGCGATCGCGCCCAAGAGCTTGACGTTCACCGGGACGGTCCACGTCGACCGGATGATCGGCGACGCCGACCCGGCGCGTTTTGACGCGTCGGTGACCAATCCGGGGTCGTTCTCGGGGCTGGTCGGGTCAGACGCCTTCAGCCTCGACACGGCCGGGGTGACCGGCGTCGCGGTCGCCGACCACACCACCGAGGCAGACACCACCGGCGCGGCGACCGGGGCGTTCGCATTGGCCCCGGACTCGCCCGGGTCGCTGGCGAGCAACTACTCGCTGGCCCCGATCAGCGTCCCCGTCAGCGTGGTCCAGCCGATCGTGCTCGGCGTCACCACCAACGCCCCGGGCCAGCAGGTGACGCTGAACAAGTACTTCCCCCACGACTACACCATCGACTGGGGCGACGTGTCGGGTGCCGCCGAGCCGGCGCCCGACACGTCCACGACCCACACCTACGCCGCCGCCGGCTCCTATGAGATCACCCTGACCTCGACCAGGACCCATCAAACCCGACGCTGGTGGTTCGAATTGTCGGACGCGGGGTTGGTGCCCGCCGCGGGCACCAATGCGACCGTGGTCGTCGCCGCCATGCCGAGGATGCGCGCTTTCACGCCATCCGCCACAGCCTCCGGGTTCGACTTGTTCTACCGTTTCAACTACGAGGGGGCCTTGACCGGACTGCCGGACGGATCGTTCGACACCAGCGGTATCGAGGACGCCGGCTCGTACTTCTTCAGCGACTTCAACTACAAAGGGGCCTTGACCGAACTGCCGGAGGGGTCGTTCGACACCAGCGGCGTCACAGCCGCCGACCCCTGGTTCTTCGCCGACTTCAACCGGGAGGGGGCCTTGACCAGCCTGCCGGAGGGGTCGTTCAACATCGGCGGCCTCACCGCCGCCGACAGCTGGTTCTTCGCCGACTTCAACTACGGCGGGGCTTTGACCGGGCTGCCGGCCGGGTCGTTCAACACGGCCAACATCGAGTCCGCCGGAGACGATTTCTTCCGCTCCTTCAACTACGGCGGGGCTTTGACCGGGCTGCCGGCCGGGTCGTTCAACACGACCAACATCGAGTCCGCCGGAGCCTACTACTTCGCCCACTTCAACTACAGCGGGTCTTTGACCACGCTGCCGACCGGGTCGTTCGACACCGGCGGAATGGAGTCCGCCGGAGACTACTTCTTCGCCTACTTCAACTACAGCGGGTCTTTGAACGCGCTGCCGGCCGGGTCGTTCAACACCAGCGCCATCGCGTCTGCCGGCGATAGCTTCTTCGAGCGTTTCAACGCCGGCGGGGAGTTGACCGGGCTGCCTGACGACTCGTTCGACATCAGCGGAATCACGGCAGCCGAAGACCGCTTCTTCGCCTACTTCAACTCCTTCGGGGATCTGGCCGGGCTGTCGGCCGGGTCGTTCAACACCGCCAACATCGAGTCCGCCGGAGACTACTTCTTCACTTCTTTCAACTACGAAGGGGCTTTGGCCGAGCTGCCCGAGGGGTCGTTCAACACTGCCGGCATCGAGTCCGCCGGAGATTCCTTTTTCACCGGCTTCAACCGGATCGGGGCTTTGACCGAGCTGCCGGCCGGGTCGTTCAACAGCGGCGGCATCGAGTCCGCCGGAGATTCCTTCTTCGCCCACTTCAACTGGGGCGGGGCTTTGACCGAGCTGCCGGCCGGGTCGTTCAACACCACTGGCATCGAGGCTGCCGGAGACTCCTTCTTCGCCTACTTCAACGCCTCCGGGGCCTTGACCGGGCTGCCGGACGGGTCGTTCAACACCACTGGCATCGAGGCCGCCGGAGATTCCTTCTTCGCCTACTTCAACTATTTCGGGGCTTTGACCGGGCTGCCCGAGGGGTCGTTCAACACCGTCGGCATCGAGGCCGCCGGAGATTTCTTCTTCGCCTACTTCAACGATTACGGGGCTTTGACCGGGTTGCCGGACGGGTCGTTCAAC
>JAIROU010000425.1 GCA_031257375.1 Bifidobacteriaceae bacterium | reverse complement strand
ACATCGCTCACGGCTTGACCACGGCCGACCGGGTCAGTCTTGGTCGGCGGATTCGGACAGCTCCGACTCCTGCGCCTCGGGCTCGGCCGACTGGGCCGAGGTGATCGACACCAGGTTGGTGTCCGGATCGTCCAGCGCCTCGACGCCCTCGGGCAGGACCAGATCGGCGACTTTGACAGCGTCGCCCTCGTTCAAGCCCTCGACCGAGATCGAGATGACTTCCGGCACCTCGGTGGCCTCGGCCCGGACGTGGAGCTCCTGCGAGTCGAGGATGGCCAGGCCGGTGTTCGGCTCGCCCTCGATGTGCAGGGGCACGTTCGCCTCGATCTTCTCGCCCCGCTTGACGATCTGCAGGTCGATATGCTCGATCTGGTCGCTGATCGGGTTGCGCTGGACCTCGCGGGCGATCGTCAAAGTCCGCTGCCCGTCCAGTTCAATCGTCAGGACGGCGTTGACGTGACGCAGGGCCAGGAAGGCCTCGTGGCCGGGCAGCGAGATGTGGATCGGGTCGTCGGAGTGGGAATGCATTACGGCCGGGATCAGGCCAGCCCGCCTGGTGCGGCGCGCGGCGCCTTTCCCGAACTCGGTCCGGCTGGTGGATTTGAGGATGGTCTCGGCCATCGTGGGCTCCTTTTCGGTTGATCGGGACCCTGGGTTCTTAGACCCAGCGCCTATGTGGCTGACCTGGGTCGAAGGCGTCTGATTCGTCCGGCTGACGGCCGTCCGACGACGCGCGCCAGTCGATCACGGAGTTCTTGGCGCGGCCCTTCGGCGTGGCTGTTCACCTTTTCACTTGGCTTTTGGCCTCGCGTCCTGGGTCGCGCCCCGGCATCCCTCGCCAAGGCAACCCGGACATCATACCCGCCCGCGCGCCTGGGCTTGGTCGGGGGTGCGGGGCTGTCCGGGAGCGCGGGGTCCCGGAGCGGTGGCGCGGGCGGAGGCCGGGACGCGGGCGGCTATTTGAGGACCACGACGATGCCGTCGGCGGCCACCAAGGGGTTCAGTTCGACCACGGCTGTCTGCAGGAGCGCGGCCACCAGGTCGGCGGTGGTCGCTTGGGCGGCGGTCGCCGACGGCGGCGGGCTGGCCAGGCCGGATACTGATCTCGCGTCAGACTGGAACGCCCGGCTGGCCAGGCCGTCCGTCCCGGCCACGGCCAGGACGGCGCAACCGGTCAGCGGCAGGCAGGTGGCCAGCGCGGTCAACGCCACCCAGGCTGCGAGCTGCGCCTGGTCAGCCAAGGCGGGGCGGGCGGGGGCAAGGTGTGTCCCCGAGTTTGAGACGAAAGGACCGTCCCCGGGTTTAGGGGCGGCCTCCGGGCGGTCAACAGGGGCCGTCCTGGATGCCCTGGGTGGCTGAGACGCTCACGTATTCGCCATCGCCGTATTCGGCTTGGGCGCACCAAGTGCTCTTGGAGTCCCCGAAGGTTTGGATCGTCACGCCTTCGACGGCCGGGGCGATCATGGCGGTTTCGGTGAAACACTCGGAGCCCCAGTGGCCGCAGATGTAGTACGCGCCGTCGTATTCCAGTACTTGAGCGGGGTCGGTGTTGTCGGTGTACCAGGTCGCCAGCTCTTTGGCCGCCATTTCGACCGCCGCCGAGGCCCTGGCTTTGTCGGCTTTGGCCTGTTGCCCGGTGACGGCGCCGGCCGCCCCGACCGCCAGGGCGGCGCAGCCGGACAGCGTCAGGCCGGCCGCCGCGGCCAGGGCCAACAACGCCAGGGCGGGTCGCGGCCGTCCAGCTCGCAGATTCTTCGGCATGGTGCCCTCCTTGGGGTGTGTTGGGTCTTGGAGTGCGGAGCGCCCGGTCAGCATGGCCCTTCCTCCGGGGTGAGGGCGCTGGTGATGTGGGCTTGGCCGGCGCTGGAACTGGCTTGGGCGCACCAGGCGTCTTGGCCGGTCCGGGCCAGGGCGATCTGGGCGCCCTCGGAGGCGGGGCTGATGACGGCGCCCTCGGCGGCGCAGTCGGGGGCCGTGGCGGCGCAGATGTAGTGGACGCCGCCGCTGGTGACGACCTTGGGGTCGCCTCCGCCAAGGCCGGCGGTGTACCAACTGGCGACCTCCTGGCCGACCGCGGCCAGTTCGGACTGGATGGCGGCCCCGACCGCCGCGTCGATCTTCCCCTGGCCGGTGACGGCCTCGCCGAACTGGTCTTCGGCCTGGTCGGAGCAGCCGGCCAGGAACGAGGTCAGAGCCGTCAGCGCGGCCAGCGCGGCCGAGCGGGCGAGGCGGCCGCGCCTGACCGGCGGACGCGCTGGCCGGGCGGCGGGGGCTGACGGTCCGGACGGCATCGGGCACCTTACTTTCTGGCGGTGGCGGAACGGTCACTGCCAATTCTGCCACCGCGCCGGACGGTCGGCGGCTTGCGCCGGGGACCTGAGATCGGCCGGTTGGGCGCGGGCGGCTAGATCTGGCCGACCAGTTCGGCGGACGGCTTGAGCGTGTCGGCGCCCAGGACCCAGCGGGCCGGGCAGACTTCGGCCGGGTTGGCGGCCACCCACTGCGCGGCTCTGACCTTGCGCAGCAGGTCGCGGGCGTCGCGGCCGACGGCGCCGTCGGAGATTTCGATGGCCTTGATGACGCCTTCGGGGTTGATCAGGAAGGTGGCTCGCTCGGCCAGGCCGGTTTCCTCGATCATGACGCCGAAACCGCGTGTGACCTGGCCGGACGGGTCGCCGACCATGGGGAACTCGATGGCGCCGATGGCTTCGGACGTGTCGTGCCAGGCCTTGTGGGAGAAGTGCGTGTCGGTCGACACTGAGTAGATTTCGGTCTGCAATTCCTTGAACTCGGAGTAGCGCGAGGCCAGGTCGGCCAGCTCGGTGGGGCAGACGAAGGAGAAGTCGGCCGGATAGAAGAAGACCACCGACCAGGCGCCCAGCAGGTGCTGGTCGGTGATGTCGCGGAAACCGCCGTCCGCGTAGGCGGTGGCGGAGAACTCGGGAATGCGGGTGTTCAGGGCAGACACAGTTCGGTTTGGCCTTTCTTTGGTCCGTTGTTCGGTTGGTCCGTTGGTCCAGATGCACGATGCCGCGCGGAGGGCCTGGGTCCGCTGGTTCGCGCCCCGCTCGGCTCGCCTCGACCAGTCTAGGGTCTGAATTGTCCGCCGTGTCGCGCGGGGGCGGGACCGGGGCGGAAAGGTGTGTCCCCGAGTTTGAGACGAAAGGACCGTCCCCGGGTTTAGTGGCGGGCGGGCGGGGAAGGCGGGCGGTAGGCTCTGAGGGTGATCGACCTGAAGCTGGCGCGCCAGGAGCCCGAGGCGGTGAGGGCGTCGCAGCGGGCGCGCGGCGCCGATCCGGCGCTGGTTGACGCGATCCTGGAAGCCGACCGGGCCCACCGCGAGGCCCTGGTCCGGTTCGAGAGCGCCCGCGCCGAGCAAAAGTCCCTCGGCCGGCTGGTCTCGAAGGCCGCCGGCCAGGACAAGCGGGCGCTGGTCGCCCAAGCCCAAAGCCTGGCCGCGGAGGTCAAGCGGGCCGGCGCCGACCTGGACCGGGCCGCGGCCGACCTCCGGCAAGCCGCCCTGGCCTTGCCCAACCTCGTCGAGCCGGGCGCGCCCGAGGGCGGCGAAGACAAGTTCCGGGTCATCAAGCCGGCCGGGCCGCTGCCGGACTTCGAACAGGCCGGTTTCGAGCCGAAGCCGCACGACGAACTGGGCGAGGCGCTGGACATAATCGACACGGCGCGGGGCGCGAAGGTCTCAGGATCGCGCTTCTACTACCTCAAGGGGGCGGGCGCGCGGCTGGAGTTGGCGCTGCTCGGCCACGCCATGGACCTGGCCGTAGAGTTGGGCTTCACGCCCATGATCACGCCCACCTTGGTGCGCCCGGAGGTCATGGGGGGGACCGGCTTCCTGGGCGAGCACAACGACGAGGTCTACTTCCTGCCGGCCGACGACCTCTACCTGACCGGGACCTCGGAGGTGGCGCTGGCCGGCTACCACAAGGACGAGATCCTGGATCTTGGCGCCGGGCCGTTGCGCTACGCCGGCTGGTCGGCCTGCTACCGCCGCGAGGCCGGCTCCTACGGCCAGGACACGAAGGGCATTTTCCGGGTCCACCAGTTCCACAAGGTCGAGATGTTCAGTTACGCCCGCCCGGCCGAGGCGGCGGCCGAGCATTTGCGCCTGCTCCAGTTCGAGGAACAGATGTTGTCCGATGCCGCCATCCCCTACCGCGTGATTGACGTGGCGGCCGGGGATTTGGGCACGTCAGCGGCCCGCAAATACGATTGCGAGGGCTGGATTCCGAGCCAGGGCAGATTCCGCGAACTGACCTCGACCTCGAATTGCACCACCTTCCAGGCCCGGCGGTTGAACATCCGCGAGCGGGCCGATGACGGCTCGACCAGCCCGGTCGCCACTCTGAACGGCACTTTCGCGACGACCCGCTGGCTGGTGGCGATCCTGGAGAACCACCAGCAGGCCGACGGGTCGGTGGTCATCCCGCCAGCGCTGCGCCCAGCCATGGGCGGTCTGAGCGTGATCGAGCCAGGGGGCAGCGCCGCTTGAGCGACTCCGACCGGCCGGGCGGGACGACGAGCCCGCTGACGCTGCTGGCTGTCGACATCGACGGCACCTTGTTGACCTGGGGCGGGGAGCTGTTCGCCTCGGCCGAGCGGGCGGTCCGCCGGGCGCTGGCCGACCCGCGCGTCGAATTGGTGCTGGCGACCGGGCGGTCGGTCCACTCGACGGTCCAGGTGTCCCGGCGGATCGGCATCGAGAAAGGGCTGGCGGTCTGCGCCAACGGCTCGGCCACCATCCGGCTCGATCCCAGCCTGCCGGATGGCTGGGAGATCACCGAACTGGTCACCTTCGACCCGGCCCCGGCCATCGCCGCGATCCGCCGCCGCCTGCCGCAGGCCCGCCTGGCGGCCGAGGACCTAGGCGGGGGGTTCCGGGTGACCGCGCCCTTCCCGCCGGGCGAGCTCGACGGCGCGGTCCGGCTCGTCGGCTTCGACGAGATGGCCGCCGAGCCGGTCACCCGCCTGGTCCTGCGCGACACCGAGTTGACCCTGGAGGAGCTCCGCGAACTGGTCGAGGAGATCAAGCTGCGAGACGTGACCTATTCGGTCGGCTGGACCGGCTGGGTCGATCTCAACCCGCCCGGCGTGTCCAAGGCCTCGGCGCTCGAGGCGATCCGCCGCCAACTGGGCGTTGAGCCCGGCCGCACGGTCGCCATCGGAGACGGGGGCAACGACATCGAGATGCTGCGCTGGGCGGGGCGCGGCGTCGCCATGGGCGGCGCGCGCTGGGACGTGGTGGCGGCGGCCGACGAGCAGACCGGGCTGATCCATGAGGACGGCTTGGCGCGGGTGATCGACTCGCTTTTGTGAGGCGCCCTCGACGGTCAAAAGCGTTCAACTCGTCGCCAAAACCCGATCAAAACGCCGAAATAGGGGCGCTGGATCGGATATCGTCACGATCAAGGGTCGCACCGGTCCTGTTTCTAGGCCATGATTGACAGATGGTTTCTCTGAGCCCAGGTCCGGCGGAGACTCGCGCCCCGTCATTGGACCAGAGCTTGGCGACGTCAGACCTCGCCCAAATCGCCGCCGACCATCCCGAACTGCAAGTTCGGGTGGCCTGGCACCGCAATGTCGACCAGCCCCTGCTCGAATGGCTGCGCGACCACGGTGTGCCCCAAGCCGCGCGGGTCGCCCGAGTCCGCCTGTCCGCCCGCGCCATCAACGCCGCCGCCGCCGCAGAGCGGGCAGTGGCGGGGGACACGGGCTCGAGTTCGCAGCCCGGCCGCGAAGATCTGCTTAGCTCGCCCCAAGACAAGCTGCCCGATGCCGTCTGGCCGGCTTCGGCTGTCAGTCCGGCTTCGGCTGTCAGTCCGGCTTCGGCGCCCAGCCAGGTCCCGGCGCCCGTCGCGGGCTCCGGTTCGGCGCCGGGCGCGGCTGCGGCCGACTCGACTCCGACGCCGCCCGCCGGCTTGGGCGTCGTCATCCGATCGGCGCTCGACGGCGCGCCGCTGCCGAGGCGTCAAAAGCCCGCGCCGGCCGGCGAGGACGCGGACGCGCCACGAGCGGCTCTGCGCATTCCGAGGGCGGTGAAGGCTCCGGCCGGACGGTCGGCCGCCCGCCCTAAGGCCCCCGGCGGGCGCCCGGCGGCGAGCGCGGCAGGCGGTTCGCCGGCGGCCGACCACTCGGCATCGGACATCGACGAGACGGTCGATGCCGCGGCCGTCAGCCGGGTGTCCGCCAACCCGCGCCGACCTGGCGCCGCCGACGAGACGGCGAGCGGGCCCGCAGCGCGGCCCGTTGCGGCCGCTCCCCGGCACGCGGCCAAGCTGACGGTCGGACAGCCGTCCGGCCCTGGGCTGGCGGGCGCGCAGGCCCGGACCGGAGCTGGGCGGGTTGAGCGCGGGACCGGGTCGGCGGCGTCGAAGGCGGATTCGCCACCCGAGGTCGAGTTCTCCGATCTGCCGCCGCGCGACGCGGGCGCGGCGCGGCCGGATGGCGGGGCCGAGGTCGACCCGCTGCTTGGCGACCTGCTGACGCCGTGGCCGCCGCCGAGCCTGCTCGAACAGGCCCGCGGGGACTCGTCGGCGGCGCGGGCCGGGGCGCCGAGGGCGCAGCGCCCGGCGCGTCCGCCCCGACTCGGCGACGCGGGCGTTGGCGCGGGCGCGACGCAGGCCGCTACGCAGGCCGCTGGCGAGGGCGCGGCCGGGGCTCAGGACGACGCGCGGGGTCCTGCTAGGGCGGGCGGCCGGGCAGCGCCGACTGGGTTGGCCGGGCCGGGCGCGAGAACCGGGCCGGGCGCGCGGACTTGGGCGGACGGCCAGGGCGAACCGCCGCCGAGCGGATCGGCCGTGCCGCGGTTCGGCCCGCTGCTGTCGACCCTGATCGTGGTGGCGGTGTTGCTGCTGGTCGCCTGCGTGGTGGTGGGCGCGCTGATGGTCGGCGGAATCATTGAGACGGCATCGGGCGCCGTCTGGCCGACCGACGCGGTCGGGCTCGCCCTGCCCAGGTAGGCGCTCGCGTCCGGACCGCGCCGCGAGCCGTGCGCTCCGGCCGGCGAAGTCGGCGCGTACCTGGTCGAGCCCGGCCTGCGGGGGTTCCGGGCCGGTGTCCCGGCAGCGGCCATTCGGACTGGTCAGGGGACGGGCTCGATCAGGGCGGGGCCGTTGTTTCGGACCGATCCGACCGCCCGCCCGACTTCGCGGGGGATCAGCACCGGGTCGGGGATCTGGGCGATCAGGGCGCTGACCGCCGCCGCGGTGTTGACGGCGGGATGGAGCCAGGGGTCCCACAAGTCCGGGGGCACCACCAGGGGCATGCGGTCGTGGATGGCCCCGAGCGCGTCTGTCGCGGCCCGCGTCACGACTGTTATGGTCAGCAGCGGCTCGGGCCGCGACGGATCCCTGGACTCGGCGTCTCCGCTGGCCAACGTGCCGCTGACGGCTCTCGGCGCGGCCTGGCGGCGGTGTCCCGCCACCGGTCGGGAGACGGCATCGTCCCCCTTCCCGTCCGTGGGCCGGGGCGGGAACCACCACTCGTAGAGCGCGGCCAGGGCGATCGGGCCGCCGTCGCCGGGGTGGAGGAAGAAGGGGGTCTTGGGGCCTTGGCCGCCGGCTTGCCATTCGTAGTACCCGGCCGCCGGGATCAGCGCTCGGCGCGACCTGGCGGCGGCCCGGAAGGCCGGTTTGACCGTGACGGTCTCGCTCCGGGCGTTGATCAGCCTGGGGCCGATCGCCGGGTCCTTGGACCACGGCGGCACCAGGCCCCAGCGGGCGACCCGGATCTCGCGGCGCTCCGCTCCCCGCCCGCTTGTCTCCGTCTGGGCCGGCTCAGCCGAGTCGGGGCCGGTTTCGCCCAGAACCCGGCCTTGCCGGGCCGGCCCGGGGCGGCCCCCACGAGCGGCCCGGCCCACTTGGTCCGAGTCCACGCTGTCCGGCCCGCGCCCGGGCGGCGCGGCGCGAACCATGGCCACCTGATTGGTCGGCGCGATGTTCCAGGACGGCCCCGGCAAATCGGTCACCTGGTCGGCATTGAACAGCCCGACCAACTCGGCCGGATCAAAATAGCTGACGAAACGTCCACACACGCATCAAAGGCTAACGCCCCGGCAAACCCGGCCCCGCCGCCAAAAGAACCCCGCATCAACCTGTTCACCGACGGCATCTACTGCCGACAACCGCCACCACCCGCGATTCGTCCACGAACCAGCCAGACACCGTCCACGATGTCTGGAGACAGTCTGGAGACATGACAAGGCTAGATCGGGCTTCTGCCGGTCCTCGCGTTTCCGCAGGTCAACGGCCTTTTTCGGTGGAGCGGGCGACGGGAATCGAACCCGCACTGGCAGCTTGGGAAGCTGCTGTTCTACCATTGAACTACGCCCGCGAGGCCATACGAGCATACCCAATGCTGGCGACTGCTTTGGGCGCCTTGGCGCGTGCCCGGCTTGGCAAGGGAACGCCCGCCGCCCGGCGGCGGGCGCCGAGGCGGGTGGTTGTCAGCTCTCCGCGTAGGTCAGGCAGTCGGCGTTGGCGGCGCCGCGCAGTCCGACCTGAATGGCCGGGGCGGCGCATTCCAAGTCGGTGTTGTGGGCGCACTCAAGGTGCTGGCAGGCGCCAACGGCGGCGGCAGCAGCCTCGAACCCGCCCTTGACGGTCAGCGGGATGAAGGTGGCGCAGCCGGCGTGGCCGGAGCCCCCGGCGATGGTAACGGCGCCGGCGTGGCAGGCGTCGGACTGGTTGTAGGCGCAACCCGTCACGGAACACTCGGAGACTTTCGACATATCGTCCAGGGTGATCATGGATATCTCTCCTTGAATTGTTGGCGGCATCCTCTGGCCGGACTTTATAAAAGTAATACTCCAAGGGGCCTGATAATGCAAGCCGGTGGCCGTAGAATCCCACACCCATAAACCAAGGATTGCCTTACCGAATCCATTTCGATTTGCGCAATAACGATATTTCGCTTGATTGCTGTGGCGTAATTCCGGGCGGGCTCATTTGGTTGTGACCGGCTGGGTTCCGGCCTCGACCGGCCTCGGCCGACGGGCGGACGGTTGGGAGATGGGGACGAGCGGGAGCGGCGGCGCGGCATCGGGCACCGCCGGGGCTGGCGGGAGCCCGGGCGGCCGAGGCTCCGAGAGGGCTGGCGGGAGCCGACCGGCGGCAGCGACCAAACGGGGCCCGCGGCGTTCCCAACGCGGGCGGGCGGCGCGGCTAGAGTTAAGCCGTGCTGCTTTCTGACCGCGACATCGCGGCCCAAATCGAGACCGGGCGGATCAGCCTCGAGCCGTTCGACCCGGCCATGATCCAGCCGAGTTCGGTCGACGTGCGGCTCGACCGTTACTTCCGGCTCTTCGACAATCATTTGTACGCGGTGATCGACCCGGCCGCCGAGCAGCCCGAGCTGACTCGGAGTTTCGACGTCCCGGGCGATCAGGCGTTTATTCTGCATCCCGGCGAATTCGTGCTCGGGTCGACTTATGAGCGGGTGCGCCTGGGCGACGCGGTGGCGGCGCGGCTGGAGGGCAAAAGCTCGCTCGGCCGGCTCGGGCTGCTGACCCATTCAACCGCCGGGTTTATCGACCCCGGTTTTGAGGGCCACGTCACCTTGGAGCTGTCCAACGTCTCGACGCTGCCGATAAAGCTTTGGCCGGGCATGAAGATCGGCCAATTGTGCTTCTTCGAATTGTCGAGCCCGGCCTCGAGCCCATATGGGTCGGGCGCGGCCGGATCCCGTTACCAGGGCCAGCGCGGGCCGACGCCGTCGCGGTCCCACATCAATTTCCATCGGACCGCTATTTAGGGTGGCCTAGACCATGCCCCAGACTTTGACCAGCGCCCTGGCCGAAACCCATCATCTGCTGGTTTTGGCGCCGGACATCGATACCAACGAAATCGCCATTTTGGCCAGCACCCGATGGCGCGCGGTCGAACAGGCCATGGGCGAGATCACGCTGTCGCGCTATTCGTCGCTATTCGGCCCTTACACAATTGGCGCGGGACTGGGGCCGTCGTTGGGCCTCCCGCGCGGGCTCAACCAAGCTTGGATGGCGACCACTCTGACCGAGCGGGGCGACCGGCCCCGGCCCGGCGCGCTCGATCCGACCGGGGTCTCGCGGGCCTTCCCGAACGGCCTGCCGGTGCGCGAGGAACGGCGGGTGGTGGACTTCCTGGTGGCGGCGGCCCGGCGGCTGGGCGGGGTGGTCCGATTCCACGACTCCGGGTTGATGGTGGCGCCGGTGCCGGACGGCGCCCTCGACCTGACCGTCTGCTCCCCGCTCTGGCTGGAGCCGGAGGCGGCCTTGGCGACCGCCCGGTCGGTCGTCCCGAGCTTCAACCTGGCGATCAATTGGCTCGACTTCGCGCCGGTCCGCCGAGATCCCGAGGATCCCGGCGACCTGGACCCGTACGCTCTCCCGTCCGAATGGGAGCCGCCGGACCGGCCCTCGCCCGAGCGCGCGGCCGAATTGCGCCGACTGGCCGGGGAGCGGGACCAGGCCGCCCTGGCCGCGCCGCCGACCCTGGACCGCTACGCCCTGAGCGTCGACCTCGGCCCGGCCGGAACCCTGCTGCTCGAGATCTGCGGCGTCGATTCGCCTCCTGGCGCCCTGCGCCAGGTCCCGTGGGCGGCCCAAGGCGCCGTCGCCTACACCATCCGCTGGGTGCCAGTCGACCCGCGGCACCTGGCGATGGAGTTCCCCCCGGCCGACCACTGCCGCACCCGGTCGCAGATGGCCGCCCTGCTGGCGGCGCTGGCCCGCGTGGTCTACCAGACCGTCGGCGGCGAAGTGCTCGACGCGGACGCTTTTCCGATCGACCCGACCAGCCTTTAGCCTGAATCCACCGATCCGGCCTTGCTCTGGGCGGCGACACGGCCCCGAATAATGGGGAGATGCCTTCCTGGCCTGCGATAATGGTAGTTAGTAAGCAGTCCGAACCGCAGAAGA
>JAIROU010000324.1 GCA_031257375.1 Bifidobacteriaceae bacterium | reverse complement strand
ACAGACCCTTTGTCATGACAAAGGGTCTGTCCCCAATTTTTAGACGAAAGGACCGTCCCCGGGTTTACTGGCGGGGCAGGACTTCGAGGGTCGCGCCGGAGGGGACCGGCGGGGAGGTCTGTTCGGGGGCGGAGCCCATGATCGCGCGCAGGCGGTCGTAGCGCAGTTCGACGGCGGCCGCGCTGAGTTCGCCCAGATCGGCCAGCCCGCCGGCGGCGACCGCGTCCTGAAGCATGTGGAGGCGGTGGCCGTGGGCCGTGTCCACAGTCACCCCGGACCAGGTCATGGCGGTCACGCCCGCCCCGGCCGCATCCTTGGTGATGGTCAGATAGGCGACCGCGCCGGTGTCGGTGTTGGGGCCGACGGCCGTGTCCGACTGGTTGGAGATGAAGTTGCCGAGCGAGTAGATGGTCCACATGCCCTCGCCCCGCACCCCGCCCGGCGCCAGTTCGATCGGCTGGGAGACATGCGGATGGTCGCCGATCACGGCGTCGATCTGGCCCGAGGCGGCCAGCCGCTCCACAATCCCGCGTTGCTCGGCCGAGGGGCTGGTCTGGTACTCGACCCCGGCGTGGACGGTCGCCAGGACGACATCGGCGCCGGCCGCGCGCGCCGCGGCGGCCTGGGCGATCATCCGGCCGGTGTCGATCGGCGTGTTGACCGCCCACGGCCGGTCGGCCGGCAGGGGCAGGCCGTTGGTGCCGTAAGTGGCCGCGACGTGCGCGATGGTCAAGCTCTGGCCATCGCCGGTGAGGCGGTAAAGCTGCGCCAGTTCGGCGTCCGCCTGGGACAGCCCCGTCCCGGAATAGCCCAGCCCGGCCGCCCGCAAGGTCTCAATCGTGTGCTCCACGCCCGCCCAGCCCTTGTCCATCGAGTGATTCGAAGACGTGGTGCAGCCGTCCCAGCCCTGCTCGGCCATGTCCCGGACCAATTCGGTCGGGGCGCCGAAGATGGGGTAGCCGGTGGGCGCCTGGCCGGGCGGCGCCAAGGGCACCTCCATTTGGCAGATGGCCAGGTCGGCGCCGGCTATCCAGTCGTCGACCCCGGCCAGCAGGGGGCTGAAGTCGTACCCCCCGCCCGCCGATGCCGCCGATGCCGCCGAGGCCGCCGAGGCGTTGACCGGCTGGTGGGTCAGCATGTCGCCGCCGAACGCCACCGTCACCGTCAGCTCCCGCGGCACCTCTGGCGGCGCCGCCCGGGCCACGGCCGCGGCGGCCTGGGCTGTGGCCGTGACCACCGGCGAACCGGCCGCGATCGCCGGACCGCGCGGCGCGGCATCGGGCAACTCCGGCAAAAGCGGAAAAAGAAGAACCCAAGCCAGCCCCAAACCCAAACCCCCGGCCAACGACGCGGCCAAGGCGGCCGCCAAGCGGCGCGGCGCGGGGTGACTGGGCTTCACGATGGGTCAGTCTATTGGCCGGGACGCCCCGTGCCAGGCGCCAGGGGGTCCCAGTTCGGTCGGGGCAGCCCGTGCCAGGCGCCAGGCGCCCCGGTGAGCGGGGATTTCGCGAGGGGTCGGCCTATTGGCCGAACCAGCGCTGGACGTGATCGAAGATGGAGGTTTCGAAGGCGTCGTCGGAGTGGCGCTGGCCCAGCCACTCGACCAGCGAGCCGCCGGCCGCCCGGTCCATCTCGGCGCGGCAGGCGGCCGTGTCGGTGACGGCCCTGAGGAGCATCGACTCGGCCTCGACCAGGGTGCGGTAGAAGAACGGGTAGGCCTCGGGCACCAGGGCGCGCGCCCACTCGCGGTCCGGCAGGACGCCGACCGCCCCGGCCAGCAGGGCCTCGATGTACTCCAAGCCGTAGGTTTCCTCGCTGGCGGTGGCCAGGAAGGCGGTGGTCGAGGCCAACGCCTCCCAGTACTGCTGGCGCGACGGGGTGAGCGGCCCGACCCAGGCCCACTTGTTCCGCGACAGGGTCATGGCCAGCGGCGACACCAGGTGCGGCTCGGTCAGCCGGGCCTGGACCTGGATCGGCACCCGCTTCGCCACCTTCGTCACCACGTCGATGAACTGCTGGGGCTGCTTGCGCTCCGACATGTAGATGGCGGGGTAGAGCACCACCGGCCGGTCCGGCTCGTGGCGGGGCTGGACGTGCTCCAGCCGGATGCCCAGGTTGACCCAGGAGATGCGGGCGCGCTCGGCCAGCGGTTGAACGGTCCAGCGGCGGACGTACTCGTGGACGGCCTTGGCGGTGCGCTCCGAGTTGGCGAAGGTCGGGAACAGCGCGCAGGCCAGCGACAGCGCCGCCAACTCCACCGTCGAGTCGTGGCGGGTCCAATTCCACCACATGAAGTTCATCAGCTTCGGCTGCTCGGCGTTGGCCTTCAGCTTCATCCAGGCGTCGGTCGAGTCGATCACGTCCATGTTGATGACGACGGTGTCCTCGGCGTCGACCATCTCGAGCGGCAGGACGTCGAAGTCCGGGTAGCGGTGGACGTGGGGGGCTATTAGCTCAGCGCCCGGGAAGACCCGCAGCAGCCGACGGACCAGGGTGGCGCCGGCGTCGTGCCCGCCCACCGACCCATCGGACTCGATTTGGAGCCCGGCGTATTTGACGGCGATTTTCATGTCCCACCCCTTGTCGGCTTGGTTGTTTGGCTGCTTGTCGGCTGGTGGCCGCCCGCGCGGCCCCTCTCCCATTGTGGCCGGTTTCGGCCCCGCCCGCCTTAAGCTACCCGCCCGCGCGCGCCCGCCCCTGGACCAAAGGCCGGTCCAACGTCCAGTTGGGCACGCTGACAGCCCAATTGGTGCCCGATGCCGTCGGCCCGGTTTTGGCTTTGGCGCGGACTTCGCGGCTCGCCCGCACTGGCGCTGATCTCGACCCGGGCGCGGTCTGGCGCCGACGGCGGGCCGGCAGACCGTTGTTGGCTCGGCCGGATTCGACCGATCACGCCCCGGCTCGACCGATCATGCCCCGGTTCGCCCGGCCTCATCCCCTCTCCGGTCCACGACAGTCGGCGCCCGGCGCAGCATGGCGCGGACGATCAGCGGGTGGAACCAACGGACTACCGACCAGTAGAGTCGCCCGAGCGGGTTGTGAATCTCCACCACTGTGGCGACAGACACGAAACGCGGATGAACTTGCAGATCCACCCGGAAGTCCAAATGCGAGTCGTCCTGGCCCAAGACCACCTCGCGGTCGGAGGCCGCCAACGTGCTGAACGGCCGCATGCCCTGCGACAGATCGGCCGCGGCGGGCGCCCGGCCGAACAACGCCATCGGCCTGACCAAGGCGTTGCGCAACTGCATCAGGAACAGCACCGGCCGGAACTGGACCGTGAACACGGCATCGGCCCAGGCCCGCGCCGAACGGCTGTCGCCGTCCCGCAGCCCTGTGGCCCAGTTGTCAACGAAGTCGTTCCGGATCGGGTGCTCTGCGAACAACAGCCCCGGACGCCATGGCCGCCGGGCAACCAACCGCATATCCATAGCTGGCTACTTCTATTGGCTGCCGGGCGCTGAAGGCGCCTGCGCCAGCACGGAATCAATCCTCGAGACCGCGTTGAGCCAATCCTCCAGGGCGGGGTCAATCGACCGCATGACCAGTCTCATGTTGCGAACCTGGCGGCGCAGCGCCGAGACCTTGAAAACGGGCTCCAGGTAGGGACCGAAACGCGGAGCCGAGATGGCGTGCGCAACTTGATCCTCGAATAGTCTCGCTTGCCTGTCTCCCGCCACCTGCCCTATCGTACACGGTGAAGACGGGGGCAGGTCTCTTCGTTACACTCGCGATGGCCATCGGCCCCAAGGCCGGTGGCCATCCGTATCTGTTGCCTGGCGCTTCGCAGACGCCGAAGACCGGGGCAGGTCGCCGTCTGGCCCCGACGGCGGGCCGGCAGACCGTTGTTGGCTCGGCCGGCTTCGCCCGATCACGCCCCGGCTCGACCGATCATGCCCCGGTTCGCCCGCCTCACGGTCTGGGCGAGGCCGTCCTTAAGGCTGGCCGGCAATTCGGCGAACGCCTCGCTCAGCCGGTCTACGACTCGGTTGGACACCTGCTCGGCGATGTCGACCACGCGGTCCGGGTCAAGCTCCGACCGGCGGGCCTGTTTCGCCCAATGCGCCGGCGTGATGGCGGCGGCGCGGTCCGCGCCGCTGACTTTCATCGCCAGTCGGTTGTCCATGTATTCCCAGAAACTGGTGGCCAGGGTGTCGTAGATGGGCGTCATCGACATGCCGGTCGGCCGCTTGGCCGCGGCGGAATTGGCGCTTGATCGGACGGGGACAAGATCAGTCCGCCGGCCACATCGCCGCCAACCTTGGCCAGCAAGTCGAATAGGTCGGTGGAGTCGGCGTTGGTGGCGAAGGCCATGCGCCGCCGGGCTCGGTTGCCAGCTCGCCCGGCAACACGAGGATTTCCACGCCTAGCGCGCGCAGCACACCTCTGACCGTCTCGACGTCTTGGTCGAGCCGGTCCAGCGTGTGCATGTAGCGGCGCATGTTGCGCATGATAGGACCTCCTTTCGTCTCGCTCTAGATCATCGGCCTTCTCATTGGGCTTTGCTGCCAGAAGGGCGCCGACGGCGCGGAGGGTGAGCGTCAGAGGGTCGTCAGGGTGCGGGTGCAGAGCATGCAGGTGACCAGAATCGCGATCCCGACGGCCGGCAGGTATGGGTTGCGGGTGGCCTTGTAGACGATCCGCGCGCCGACGGTGGCGGCGGGCAGGATCACCAGCATGCCCATCAGCCACAGGACCCAGGAGGTCAGGCCCCAGGAGATCGACTCGCCCAGAGTGTGACCCGTGGTGAAGAACCCGGCGTAGACCACGACCAGCCAGAGGATCACGCCCAAAGTGTTGAACAGAGCCATCAGCAAAGTGTTGAGCCATTCGCGCCGTCCCAGGCGGACGTAGTTGAAGACGTTCATCGCCACCGAGTTGACCGAGAAGAAGAACCAGAAGAACGGCACGAACTTGACGATCAGCCCCAGTTTGTCGGCGTCGAACCGGTTCATCGAGAACAGCAGCCAGACGTGCACATCGGTTCTGACCCAGATCCGCGAGTAAGGGGTTGGCGACACGTGGCGGTTTGATCTGAAAAATGCCTTCCGACCTGCGACAATGGGAGTGTTAGAAAGCCCGTTGGACACAAACCGGGAAGGC
>JAIROU010000282.1 GCA_031257375.1 Bifidobacteriaceae bacterium | reverse complement strand
TTTGAACATATTGGACGCCGCCGGGCTGGCGGAGTCTCTAAACGCCTGTGGAGGAAGCGCAAGTCGCCAGACGCCTGGCGCGGCAACCAGCGAAGCAGGAACCCGCCGAACGCTGGTTTGCGCCAGCGCGTAGGAATCCCCGTCCTTCAGGGCGGGGAGGAAGTCAAGCCACGGCGACGTTTTGCGAAAATACGCCGACCGTGTTGGTGGCGAGGATTAAGGGGGCTAGAAATGCCCGCCTTCGCCAAAAAGGCGCCACCAGGGTGTTGAAACCATCGAGGCGTTCGAGAACGCCTGCCGGGAAATCCTCGACAACTGCCCGGACACCATCAAACCGTTGTCGAACACAACATCGAATAGAAAGAGAGCAACCTGTTATGAGCACTGTTTTCAATGTGGAACTGACCTTGGCCGACCGGGCCGAATTGTTTCGCTTGGCCAGAAACGTTGAGCGATCATGGGATCTGTGCTTGCGCGATATCTACGACACCGCTTTGCACGAGGACATCCTCGACAACAACGGCGATGCAGTCTTCAAAACGACTGTCCACCTAGCCCGAGGCGGCAGATACCAAGATGTGGCAGAGCTTGCGGACGCGGTTAGCGCGCTAGAACTCGACTTGGCGGAAGCTGGGTTGCTGGACGACCCGCCAGCCAACAGCAAGGCCAAAGCCTTGGTCGATTTGGTGTTGAAAATTCGCGCGGTCTTCTCCGACGCGCGCCAACCCGACGACATCACCGGCGCTCGACGGCTCTCGCTCGTAACGTGGGAGAACTCGCTCGCAATGGGGGAGGACTGAGAAAGATATCGACATGGGCGACCGCGCCAGCATCAACATCATCCACCAGACCGGCCCCGACCAAACGCTCGGGCTCAACCTCTACCTCCACAACGGCGGCAGCACCGCGCTGTTCGAAGCCCTGGCGCGAGCCAGGGAGGCGTTGGATAGCCTGGACGACCCGCCGTATTTCACCCGCTATGTCGTGGGCGGGCTGATCGCCCCCTTGTCCGACACGTTGCTTGGCGGCGGATTGGAGCCCTACGCCGAGCGCTCTTTCGACGCGGCGTTGAGGTTTGGTTGGGACAGCGAGCACACTATTGTGACGCTCGACTTGCCCGGTCGGCGCGTCTGGCTGGCGCCGGACGACCTCCCCGCAAACACCGGGACGCCGTTTGCGTTCCCGCTCACCGCGAACGGCCTCAAAGCCGCCGCCGCCAAACTCGACGAGCTGGAAGAAGGCGCGCGTGTCTGACCGCGCCGCCGCGACAAGGGGCCAGCCATGACCGCCACGCTCGATCGCATCGGCCAAAACCACGCGATCGCAAACACCATCGCCCGTCTAGAGCACCTGGCCGCTTGGGCGGCCCAAACACTGGACCAAACCCAGGGCGCCGCCAAATCGTCTTTCCCGCGCGACACCGACGAGATCGTCGAGCTGTGGGCCGCGGTCAGGGATCTGCGTTTCGAGCTGCGCTACGCCGCCAGGGAAATGCGCCAAATCGCGGCCGAGTTGAGACGGGAGGCCGCGCTGTGACCCCGATAAATGCGCCGAACACAACCCTCGACGCGCTGCTGGCCCGACTCGGCGTGGACGCCCTGCGGAACGCGGATCTCTGGGGCGCGCGGATCTCCGGGGAGCGATCCTCCAGGGCGCAGACCTCCGAGACGCGGTGCGAGCCAAATGGGTCGAGGCGACGTGATGAGCCCGATGAGCGCTAAAACCACCCTTCTTTTCCCCGCGTCTCCCAAAGCCTTCTTTGGGCAAGGCCGGGCGAAATTCTCGAAGACCGACACCAACAACCAAGGAGAGAAATGGCACTCGAACAGCAGATAGCTGACGGCAGCCTCGAAGCCGCCGAGGCGCTGAAAGCGCTCGTGGGAGCGGAAATTGTTCAAATTGAGGAAGTGTACGACTACAACGCCGACATCAAACTGACCACGGCCGATGGTCGCGTCTTCAACCTGCGCGGCAACGAGGGCTGCGGAGGATGCGACAGCGGGAACTGGATTCCGCAGGAGGTCACGATCAACCACGAGCTGCCGGCCATGATCACCAACGTGGAAATTGACGATGTGTACGACGCCAAAAACTGTGCGACTCAGTTCAGGCTGCGACTGATCGGCGTCGCCGGCGACATCATGGACGCCTCCTACGAAGGCTATGACGACAACGGCTACTACGGCTACGGTGTGTGGCTGACGGTGACCGATGCGACCGTCGCCTAACGCAGCGCCCTTTTTCTCTCTCGCGTCTCCCAAAGCCTTCTTTGGGCAAGGCTGGGCGAAATTCTCGAAGACCGACACCAACCCAAGGAGGTACAGCCATGTCGTCGCCACCTGTCAACGTCAAAGTCATCACCCAAAGCGACAGCGACGCCCTGGCAACAGGGTCGTGGTTGAGCGTCTACCGCGCCAACTGCCGCCATGTCTTCAAAGAGGCTCTCGCCCAAGCGGCCGCGGTCATCCAAGATGCCGACTTCAAGCCAGGCTATTTCACCTATCGGGTGTTGCATGACACGGTGTTCTGGTTGGCCGACACCGTGTCAGCCACCACCGTGGAGCCATTTGCGGAGCCTTCGCTGGAGCACGCGGTACGCAGTCGGCTCGGCGGCCACACGCTCACTTTCGACCTGCCAAACCGAAAAATATGGTTCGTCGAAGACTCAGGCATGGTCCACACCCGCCCATTGAGCGAGGACGGATTGGCCGCGATGACCGCGGCGATCTACCAGGCGATCTGAAGACCGCCTTTCACAACGTCCGCGGTCGAGACGCGAATGCCCTGGGGAGGGAAAAGCGCGTCTCGGCCGCGGGCTTCATCAAAGACTTCGGCCGCCAACCAAAAAACCGCCAAGCGAGGCGATTGCAGGCGGCCAAAGACCTCAACCTAAGCTGCGGGGACGCTGAACGGTTGGGGTTTGCGCCGTGACCGCGCCGAAGCAGTGCCGCGGGCTCCGAGACAACTCGGACACGGCGTCGAAGTCCCTGGCCAGCCCGCCTCTCCGAGAACCACGGGGGCGGGCTGGTTTCTTCCCCAGCGGCGTCCAACGCAATCTAAACGCGTAAACGACAAGGAAAGAAACAACGATGTCAACCCATTCGCCGAAGAAGCCAGGCGTGCCCCAATCATCCACCTCTGATCCCCGCGGGGGTGGAAACATGGGCGGCCCGATTGTGTTCTACCGCGAAGACGGTTCGGTGGAGTCCGAAGAGTGGTTTCGGGATGACCGTTGGCACCGCGAGGACGGCCCCGCCGTCATCTGTTACCGCGAGGACGGTTCGGTGATGTCCGAGCGGTGGTGGCGGGACGGCTATTTGCACCGCGAGGACGGCCCCGCCGTCATCTGGTACCGCAAGGACGGTTCGGTGCTGTCCGAGCTGTGGTGGCGGGACGGGCGTCGGGTTCACTGTGCGCCGCGAGGATGCCCCGAGGCTTGTCCTCGGGGCGCTCAACTCTGATTGGAGACGCCCGTGGTATATCAAACCCTCCGGGGCCACGAACTGTCCGGCGACCACGAGGCCCGACGGCTGGCGCTAGTCCGCCTGGCCGAGCCCGGCCCCGACTACGACCGCGCGGCGGCCGACGGCCTGGCCCGGCTGCGCCACGCCTGGGACGTGGTTGACGTTGAGGCGGCGCTGTGCGAAGGCGAGCGGCGCACGGCGGCTGAGACAAAGATCCGATTGGCCGCCGCGCGGCGAGACCAGGCTGAAAACCAGGCCTGACCGGCTGCCGGCCACCCCTGGTCCAAGCGTCTTTTCAAGGCTGTTCCATCAGCCAAGGGGGGTTGGGGCCAAGAATGCGGCGCGGCTTGGCTGCGCGCTCGTTCCTCAACGCTCGCCCGCCGCCCACCACGGGTCGTCGTCGTCGCCGTCCATCGCGCCGCCATCGACCGAAGACCGATCTGTGATCCGGCGCTCGGCGTCCGCCCCGCCGGTTGAGCCTGTGGTGGTGGTGGAGCTTGCGCCTGGGGGCGGGGCGGCGCCGAACAGCCAGCCTTTGCCCGAGTATTCTTCGCGCAGGCGGCCGATGGCCATGTCCAAGGTCTCGAAGGTCGCCGCGTTCAACTGGACCAGGCCCATCACCTGCTCGGCCAAGAAGTCCGGGTCCATCAACCTGGTCTGGTCTTCGCCCAGGCCGGCCGCTTGGCGGTACTCGTCGCCAGACGCGCGAGCCACCAGCGCCTGGAGGCTAACGCGCCTAAGCGCCGCCTCGAAGTTGGGCGTGTCCCCGCGCGGGTCGTATGACCCGGCGTTGGACAGCGACGGCAGATTCTGGAACGAGGACTGCTCCTGGCCGGCCGGCGGCTGGTCGGCCAGGAGCCTGTACGCCATCGGCATGATCGTCTCGTCGCGGTTCCAAATCGGGTACTGGCCGTTGCGCAGCACCACCCAGTTCCTGTCCGGCAGGAACGCCAGGTCGTTGGCCAAAATCACATTCTCGGTGTCAAGCGACATGGTGTAGCTGACGCGGCCTTCCACCGATTTGAATTGAAGCAAGTCCTCCATGTTTTTGGTCACAGTTCTAGAGCCCCGGTAGGCGACGTGGCGCTGGCCGGACATCTTGGACAGCCGCTCGATCAGCTCCGCGTCGGTGGATTTGAGAAAGATCAAATTCGCCGTGTTTGATTGCAGGATCGACTCGACCGACCCGCCGTAGATCTCAGTCAACTGTTGAAGCGACTGGAGTATGAGGGTGAATTGCTGATTTTGGCCCAAGCCGATGGAGAGCAACGTTTCCAGCCCGCGCAGGCCCACGCCCTCCGATTGGAGGTTGCCCACCTCGTCGAGTATGAACTTGGTGCCGCAATCGGGTTTTTGGCTCATGCGGGTCATATACGCGGCCTCGAAGTTCAGGTCCACCATGTCGCGCAGCAACACCAGCAGCAACCGGGCGTACTTCTGCAAGTGCGGCGGGGTGATCAAAAACATCGCCTTGACCGACTCGGAGTATCTGACCGCCGCAGAGCGCGCCTTGGGCGCGTCGCGCTCGGTCAGAACCACATTGCCGTCCTCGTCTTTGCCCACCGCGTCTTGGGTGTAGGTGGACACGTGGTCCGCCCCGCCGACGCTGATCTCGGTCAGCAGCCCGTCGCGCACAATCCGCTCGCCGGTCAGCGGCCGGGCGACCACTGTGCGGCCCCTGTCGGTGTGGCGGTAGCCTTTGTCGAACCGGAAGCGCAAGGTCTCGACCACCGTGCCGCTCGCCGCCGAGACGACCTCCAGCAGCACATAGGCGGTCTCGCCGGGGATCATCTCGCGCAGGTAGAAGTAGGCCCAGCCGTTGGCGGTCAACGTGTCTTGGTGGCTGAAGCCGGGGTCGGGGGCGACCACATCGACCATCGCCGTCCCGCAAGCCGGGCAGCAGCCGTTGTCGGGCGGCGGGCCGGTCTTCGGCTCTCGGCAGCCTTTGGCCGAGGGCTCGGAGCAGACCCAGCGGGGGTTGCCCAGCGGCCGGGAGAACAACGGGTCGGCGTAGGCGCTCCAGCGCACCTGGGAGCCGACCAAGGCGTTGGCGCGAACATGGGGCGGGTCGAGCCTGACCGCCAGGCGGCGGGGGAACGACAGCCCGGAAATGTCCACGGTCTCCGACGGCGGGCCGGAGGTCAGCGCCATCACGGTCGGGTCGGAGAAGTAGTTCATGGCCGCCAAGGCGATGCCGTAGACCGATGAGATGGTCCGCTCCGAGCCGCCCATGGCCCTCAGCGAGGCGTCCTCGTTGATCGCCAGGCGCCTGATCTCTGAGACCGGGAGCTGGCGCAAAGCCCTGAAATACAGGCTCAGGCCGTCCATGATCTCGTCGGTGTGCCCGGACCACAAGATGTCGGCCTCGGCGGCCGCCAAGGGGGTCAGGACGCGCGTGGCGTCGTTCAACGGGGAGCCGCCCGACGACGAGTCCACCGTGTTGCAGCCGTCGATGAGCTTTTTGGCCCTGGCCCCTGGGCGCTCCACGCTGACCGACGACAAGGTGATGAACATTTGGAAGGCGTTGTAGAGCGTCACGCCCGCCCACAGGTTGTCCAAGGCGATCGCTTTGCGCGACGGGGACCAGCCTTCGGCGGCGGCTTTCGCGTCCAGGTCGCGCTCGAATTCCAGGTGCATGTCGATCAAGGCGTAGGCCACCCGCTTGAAAGCCGACCCGGCGGCGTTGTTCCAGAACGGGTCTTGCCCGGTTTGGGGCGGGAAAAACGTGGCGGCGATGTTCTCCACATAGGTGGCGCATTTGGTGTACTCGCCCGCGCGGGCGGCCATAGCCGCCATGCCGAGCGGGTTGTAGCGGTCGGTCTTGGGCGGGTTGATGAGGTTGAACTGCACCACGTCGAAGCCGCGCGCGGTGGCTGGGCCGTAAAAGGCGGCGGCAAGCTCGCCTTTCGGGTCGTTCACGACCAGGTTCGACGGGTGGGTGGACCGCAACTGTATGTCCAGCCACGGCATGACCAAAGTCTGACCTTTGCCCCCGCGTGTGATTCCAATCGCCGTCGTGTTGGCCGGGCGGGTGTCGACCAGGTAAGCCCCGGCGGGGCGGGCGGGCTCGTAGGCCGGATGGCTCCAGGTGCGGGCGATCTGCTGGCGCACCGGCTCCAGCGCTTTCGACGAGCCGAGTTTTTGACGCCGGTGGCGCATCACCTCGTCCACCATCGGCGGCTCCAGGCCGGAGGTTTCAAGCAGTTCCCGGCCAAGGCGGCCGTCGAACTGGACGGGCTGGCCGTCGGCCATGCGGACGCCGCGCAAACCCCTGTCGGCGTCATCGACCAGCACATGGCTGACAATGGTGGTGACATCGATGTCGGCGTGGCCGCCGGCGTCGGGAAACCAGGGGTATTCGAGGACCAGTTCGTCGGGCGTGGCCAGCCGCGCGTCGGCGGCGTGCTGGTTGATGTCGTCCACCGAGTTCATCGCGGCCTGGGCGGCGAGCTGGCGGCGCATCAGCAGGCCCATGAAGCCGCCCAGGGAGCCGCTGGTGAGCGCCAGGATTCCCACCGCTGCCCACCAGGGGCCGATCGGGTCGAGCACGGCCTCAAGCAACGTCGGGTTCTGCTTGGTGAACACGCCGACCAGCTTGGTGGCAAAACCCAGCAGCAGGGCGGTGAGCGAGAACACCAAGACCACGCAGACGCCGATCAGAATCTTCCATTTGAACGCCCGGCGCGCGTCTTGGGCCATCTCGGTGCGGTCGATCTGCTGGGCGGCGAACACCTCCCGGCGAGACCCGAGCCGCTTGGCGGGTTCGGGCGGTTGCGGCGAAGACGATGTTTTGCGAGCCATGCGAGGTCAACGAATGCGCCGCTTAGAACGCGACACGCTGGGGTTGACCCCAAAAAGTCGGCGACTTTCCGCACCAAACGAAACGCCGCTGCGCTTGGCCTGGGGCGGAACAGATAGGCGGTGGAGGCGAGTGGGTGGGCAAGTGATGGCGGCGAGTGGGCGGGCAAGTGGTGGCGGCGAAAATTGCGGGCAGGCGATGGTCGGCGCGAAACGTCAGGCCCGATGGCGTGGCGCGGGAATCAGGGCTTGAGAATCGAGCTGGGTGTTTGGCCAAGAAATCGCGCCCAACGTCGGGTTTGGCGGGGATCTGGAGGTATTGCGAAGGGTGCGCGGGTTTGGCGTTCCCAGCGCGCGAACCATGGTCAAAATGGCAGAGTCTGGCGGTCATTGGCCAAGCGCTCGCCGCTGGGCAACTTTTCGGGAGGGCTACGCCCTCCCTACTGGCCTTTGTCGGCGTCCGTGGTCGCGCTGGCGCGCGGGACGTTGTTCAAGCATGCCTTCTTCATGGCTGCGCCATGATGCTCGGCGCCGCTTTCAGCGCCGCGTTTCGACGCGCCAAGACTGGCGCGTCGACGGGCGAGACGGATACCCGTCTCGCCGCTCGGCTGAGACAGCCGAGCCAAAGCCGCGCACGACCGTTTGGCAGCACTGCCCCATTGCGAAATCCACCCATCCAGCATAGGATCGATATATGTTTGATCTTGGTTGTCCGACATGCCCCCACCATGTCGGCGAGGCGCCCGGCTTGAGCCCGGCAACCCGGCATGTCTGGCTGTGCGAAGACCATCCATCACACCGTTTCACGATGCACCGCGAGGATGCCCCGAGGCTTGTCCTCGGGGAGGAATTGCAGTTTTAGGTTCGCTTCTTCTGGTCTTGGATGTATCGGCGCACCGTGTCTTCGCTGACATGTCCGA
>JAIROU010000245.1 GCA_031257375.1 Bifidobacteriaceae bacterium | reverse complement strand
GCCGCGCAAATGCCAACGGCAGGCCCCGCCAGAATACCCGCTCGCCGGTGGCGACGGCCGCGCATGATGACAAAGGCGGGACTGATGCGCTAGTTTCAGTCAGGCCCGCTACCGCAATCCGAGACAACGAAGGACGGACAAATGACCCAGGCCCCTCTACCTCCCGAAGGCCACTACCCTCCGCAGCAGCCGCCGGCCCAGCCAGCGCCCGGCTTCGGACCGCCGCCAGGCCAGTACCAGGCTCAGCAGCCGGCCCCCGGATTCGGCCAGTACCCGCCTCCCGGCCAGTACCCGGTCCAGCCCCCCTTCGGCGGCCCGCCGAATCCGGCCCTCGACATCCAGCAGAACAAGGTCTACGCGGTCCTGGCCTACTTCGGCCTGCTGGTCCTGATCCCGATTTTCGCGGCCAAGCAGTCGCCTTTCGCCCGCTACCACGCCAACCAGGGCCTGGTGCTCTTGATCGCCGGCGCCATTTACGCCGTCATCTGGGGCATCATCTCAGGCATCGTCGCCGCGGCCACCGTCAACAGCGTCTCATTCTGGCTCGGCGGCGGGGTCCCGGTCGGCTACATGCTGGTGAACCTGGTCCTGGGATTGGTCTGGCTGGCCTTCACCGCGGTCGCCATCATCGGGATCGTCCACGCGGCCCAGGGGCAGTTCAAGCCGCTGCCGGTGATCGGCGGCATCAAGATCCTGAAGTGACCCCCGCCGCCGACCAGCTTGTGCTTGCCAGAGGGTTACGCCGCTGGGCACTGCATGGGGCTGGCCTATGCTTGCGCCTCGCAGGCGGAGCCTCGCGGCCGCTTCATCAGCTTCGCGGACCAGGCCAAGCTGTGGTGCACTACGGCGAACTCGGCCACGATCCGCGCTCGCCCGGCTGATGTGGTAAAAGCTCGCTTAGGAGCTCGCCCCTGGGACGTTCGCCCTAGCCACCGGGCAGGTAGAAACCATGAAGCCGGGTCAAGACATGAGCATTTTTGCTTGCGATGCGGCGAAACGCGGGCCGCCAAATGTGACACTTGGGGGAAAATACTGCCCAGCTTGGCAGATCGGCATCTAAAGTGGACAACATGATCAGTCCAGATTTGCTGGCAGCTCTTGACTCGCTAGGCCCCCATGAGAAGCGCGAAGTCATCGTCTACTTGCAAACGGGCGCCGCCACCTGGGCCGACGAGCTCAGCCTGGCGGAACTGGCCGATTTGGTGGAGCGGATCGAAGCCGTGTTCGCGGAGCCGAGCACCGCTCGGATCCTCGACCAAGAGTTCGACCGCACCCCGGTCGGCGCCGAATGGAAGGCCACGGCCACCGCCGCCCGCGAGACCGCCCAGCACGTTTCGATCAGCGATTTGCGGCGGTTGATCCACCAGCACTGACAATTTGGTCAGCCGACCACCCAGGCCGCCGCCCCCGGCGGCAGTTGGCGGCCACCATCCCCGGCGGCCGACCAGACCACCAGATCCCCAGCAGGTAGGGCCAAGCCCGCCTCAGCCGCGAAATTGACCAGGCAGCGCCATGGTCCACGCCGGAAATGTAAAGCCCCCGCCGGCGAGTCTTCCCAAACCAACTCGGCTCGGCTAACATCTGCCCGCCGCAGCAGCGACCGCCGGGTGGCCAGCGCCCGGCGGTAGAGGTTCAACGTCGAATCTGGGTCGGCCGCCTCGACGGCTGCCGCGTGGCCGGCGAACCAAGCCGACTGCGGCAGGTGCGCCGGGCCGGCGCCGAAGCCGAAACTGGGGCCGTCGGCGGTCCACGGCAGCGGCACCCGCGCCCCGTCGCGCCCCACGTCGACGCCGGGCGAGCGGCGGAAGGTCGGGTCTTGGCGGGCGGCATCGGGCAAATCGGCCACTTCCCGCAGGCCCAACTCCTCCCCCTGGTACAGGTAGACCGACCCGGGCAAGGCCATGATCAGCAAAGTCGCGGCCGTGGCGCGGGCCAGGCCGGCGGCCGTGTCCTCGCCCGGCTCACGGCCGCCGCCGAGCAGCCAGCGCCGCCAAAGCTCCCGGCGGGACGCTTCGTCCGGCGCGTCCGGCAGGCCGTAGCGCGAGGCGTGGCGGATCACGTCGTGGTTGGACAGCACCCAGGTCGAGGATGAGCCGGCGGCCGCAGCCAGGGCCAGGTTGGCCTCGATGACCTGGCGGAACTGGGCGGCGTCGAACCCGGCCAGCAGGAGGTCGAAGTTGAAGGCCTGGCCGAGCCCGGCCGGGCTGGCGTAGCGGGCGCGCCGGGCCGGGTCGTCAACCCAGGCCTCGGCCACGGCCGTCCTGGGCGGGTCGTAGGAGTCGAAGACCTGGCGCCAGTCGGCGTAGATGTCGTGGACCTCGTCGCGGTCCGCGAAGGGGTGGTCAGGCCCGGCCGCGATCTGGGACAGTTCGCGGGCGCTCGGCAGCGGGTCCGCCGATAGGTCCTTGGCCAGCAGGTTCGCCACGTCGACCCGGAAACCGTCGACGCCCCGGTCGGCCCAGAAGCGCAGGACGCGCCGGAACTCGGCGCGGACCTCGGGGTTGTCCCAGTTCCAGTCCGGCTGGGCCGGGTCGAACATGTGTAGGTAGAACTGGCCGTCCCCGACCGGCTCCCAGGCCGGGCCGCCGAAGGTCGCGAGCCAGTCCGAGGGCGGCTGGGCGCGGTCCGGCCCCAGGCCGTCGCGGAAGATGTAGCGCGCCCTGGCCGCCGAGCCCGGCGGGGCGGCCAGCGCCTCTTGGAACCAGCGGTGCCCGGACCCGGAGTGGTTCGGCACGATGTCCACGATCACCCTGATGCCCGCCCCGTGCAGGACCGCCACCAACTGATCGAACTGGGCCAGGGTGCCGATGCGCGGATCGACGTCGCAGTAGTCGTCCACGTCGTAGCCGCCGTCCGCCAGGGCCGAGGGGTAGAAGGGGGACAGCCAGACGGCGTCGATCCCAAGTTCGGCCAGGTAGGGCACCCGCGACACGATGCCGACCAGGTCTCCGATGCCGTCGCCGTTGCCGTCCGCGAAAGAGCGCGGGTAAATCTGGTAGACGGCGGCCTGGCGCCACCAATCCGGGTTCGAGTCGATGGACACAGGTGGGCTCCTTAGCTGTTGGTCGGCGTTCACCACCAAACTCTAGGCCACCGGCGGAGCGCGGGCGGGCCTGGCCGGACGGGGCGCGGGCGCCGACGGTCCGGCCGCCGGCGGCCGGGGCGCGGACGGGGCTGATAGCCTGGCCGGCGTGGGCAAGGGGCTGACGGCCGGAGGGTGGCGGCGATTGGCCCTGTTCGGCTTGGTCGGCGCGGCCAGCGCGGCGGTCGACTTCGGGGTCTTCATCGGCCTGGTCGCGCTCGGCCTGGCCGCCTGGGCGGCCACCGCCATCAGTTTCCTGGTCGCCTTCGGCGTCAACTACCGGGGAAACCGCGACCTGGTCTTCCGGGCCGGGGCGGTGCCGGGCGCGGTCCGTCGCTACATCCTGCTGGTGGCATTCAACTGGGCCGCCTCGACCGGCCTGGTGGCCGCCCTGGCCTGGCTGGGCGCGCCCGGCTGGGCGGCCAAATTGGCCGTCATGGCGCTGGTCGCGGTCTTCAACTTCGCCGTCCTGCGGGCCTGGGTGTTCAAGGCGCCCGGGCGCGCTGGGCGCACCGGAGGCGGCGCCTCACAGGCTGGCGACTCCGGACGCGCGCCGTGATCCGGATTCGTCACCGGCGCTGGCCGAAGTCCGGCTCGGGCAAACCACCCTCCTTGGGCGATCGGATCAGCTGCGAGACGCCCGGCCCTGGAACCGGGGGTTGGCGAAACTGTCTGCTCGGAGCAGACCTCTTGGCGGTGGGGCGTCCATAGCCTTTCTACCAGGCGCGATGAAAACGCCAGCCGTCAGACAGCCAAAGGAGCCCGAACGTGAACGAGGCAACTCCCCCGGTCCCACACCAGACCACGCCGCCGCCATCGCCAGCTGTTCCGCCCTACACGCCACTGCCGCCGCCGATGCCAGGGGCCTATCCAGTCATCAAGGCTGAGGGCGTCGGATTCAACAAACTGCCGTTCTGCGATGGCTCGATCGTCGCGCCGGTCGGGCGGACTTCATCGCCAACGGCCGGGAATGGAGTTGGCAGAGCGCGACCACCGACGCGGAAGGCGCCGAGTGGGAGTTCGAGACTGACGCCAAACCGGACACCGTGGTCTTCTACCCGAACGACGACGAATCCAACCGGGTCGAAGTGCCCGTCAACTGAATGGGCGCCATCCTCGTCAATGAACTGCCGGGGCGACCCCAACCAAAACCAACCAGCGAAACCGAATAGGAGAAGCGATCATGCTTGAAATCATCGCCATCATGTTGTTGTCCAACGCGAACTCCAGAGCCGCCAAAGCCCGGGGGCGCAGCGGCGGCGGCGCCGTCGGCTACACCCTTGGCCTGTGGTTTGGACTCGAAATCCTCGGCGCCCTGATTGGCGCCGCCGCCGTGTCCAGCCAGGGGCCGGTGCTGGTGTACGTGTTCGCGCTGATCTTCGCGCTGATCGGCGGCGGCGCCTCGTGGGCGATCGCCCACGCCGGCCCAGCTCGTGTCCAGCCGCCCTGGGGCGCGCCGGGCGCCTATCCGGCCGCGTTCCCAACCCAAGACGCTTGGCCGCAGCCACC
>JAIROU010000219.1 GCA_031257375.1 Bifidobacteriaceae bacterium | reverse complement strand
CATCAGATAGGACAGGTGCCACACGTCCGTGCCCGCTACCCGCCGCATCAGGCTGTCAGCCAAGTTACGCTCGTCCGTCAGCCGGTTGACAAACAAGAGCACTTCTTCCGCCTCGGCGTCACGCCACAAGAACGTCACAACCAGTTGTCCGATGCCGCGCGCACAGCCCCTACCGTCACCAACGGCCCCCTGTGCCACCCGGACGGACGCCTCAGGCGCCCGCTCTAGTAACGGCGTGGCCGGGTGGTGCGCCCAGAAAGCTTGGACGGCATCGGCCACTTTCTGGTCGGATGAACCGCTGTCCGCTTGGCGGATCGCTGCTAATCGTCGCTCCAGCCGGGTGACCGCCGGGCTGGACGTCAGCGGTGGCGGCAGGGGGCGTGGCAGCTTTGGCGGAGCGCGACGGACGGCTGGCGGATCGGCTTTCACGGGACCTCCGGGACGAGTTCGGGGTCGAGGGGGACAACCAAGGGGCGCCCGGACACCGGATCGGTCACGATGCGGCAGGCTAGCCCGTAGACGTGTTCGATTAGTTCGGCGGTGACGACCTGGCCGACCTGGCCTTGCGCCACTATCTCACCTGCGCGCATGACGATTAAGTGGTTGGCGTAGCGGAAGGCCAGGGCTAGCTCATGCATGACCACGACGACGGTATATCCTTCGCGCTGCAGCGCGCGGGCCAAATTCAGGACCTCGACCTGGTGAGCTATGTCGAGATAGGTCGTGGGCTCATCCAAGAGCAGGATCGGCGTCTCTTGCGCCAGCGCCAAGGCAATCCAGACTCGTTGGCGCTGACCCCCGGACAATTCGCCGACCAGGCGTTCGGCCAGGTCAGCCACCCCGGCGCGGTCCAAAGCCCGGTCGACCGCCCGCTGATCGGCAGCGGACCACTGGCGCAGCGCCCCCTGGTGGGGATAGCGGCCGCGCGCGACCAAGTCCTCGACCACAATCCCGTCCGGGGCGAGGGGCGACTGCGGCAACATGCCCAGGCGATGCGCCACTTCCTTGGGCGTATAGGCACTGATCGGGCGGCCATCTAGCTCGACCTGGCCGCTCCGGCAGGGTAGCATCCGCGCTAGCGCCCGCAGGAGAGTCGACTTACCGCAGGCGTTCGGCCCGACGATCACTGTCAATTCTCCGCGTGGGATGGCCACGTCAAGGTGGGCGATGACGTCTTTCGGGCCGTAGCCAATTGTCAGAGCACGACCGACCAGTCGGGCTTCGCCTATGGCCGCAGACTCTCTGGCCGGTCGCTCCCGGCGGCCGGGCGCTCTGCTGTCGGATTCAATCACGCCGGTTTCACCTTCCATTCGCGGGCTAACAGCCAGATCAGATAGGCGCCGCCGAGCGAGCCGGTGACCACGCCGACCGGCAGTTGCGTGGGTGCGAACAAGCGCTGCGCGACGATGTCGCTGACCACCACCAGCCAAGCGCCCATCAGGGCGCTGCTGGCCAGCCCGATCTCGCCCCGGGTCAAGCGTTTGGCTAGCTGCGGCGCCGCTAGTGCGACGAAGGCGATCGGCCCGGCCGCCGCCACGGCGGCGGCTACCAGCGCCACACCGACTACGACCAGTTCTAGGCGGCGGCGCTCCACCCGAACGCCCAGACCGGTGGCTAAGTCGTCGCCCAGTGTCATGGCCCCGAGCGGGCGGGCCAGCGCCAATGCGGCCGGGACGCACACCGCCACCGCTGCCCCAGTGACAAGGGTTTGCGCCCAGGTGGTGGCGTTGAACGAGCCGGCCAACCACTGCGCGGCGGTCTGGGCCCGCTCCAACGAAGCCCGCACGATCAGTAAAGCGTTGACTCCCTGCAAGGCCGCCGCCACCCCCACGCCGACCAACACCAGCCGGAACCCGGCCAGGCCTTGGCGCCAGGCCAGCAGGTACACCACCACCGCCACGCCCAGACCGCCGACCGCCGCGCCGGTGGCGACAGCGGCTGGACCGCCGCCGAAAACCACGATCTGTAACAGCGCGCCGGTGGCGGAACCAACGGTGAATCCGATCACATCCGGGCTGCCCAACGGATTGTTGGAAAGCGACTGGAAGATGGCGCCAGACGTTCCCAGGGCCGCCCCTACCAGAATCGCGGCCAGCGCCCTGGGGGCGCGTTGATTCCGCACGAAGTACTGGGCCAGCGGGTCCTCGCCCCAGCCAAGCAGATGGGCCACGGCCCCGGCGGGCGTCAGCGGATAGTCGCCTATCAGCAGCGCCACCAGGCAGGCCGCGACGATAGCCACCACCAGCGCCAGGCCGACCCAGGCGGCGCGGCGCTCGAAACGGATAGCGAACGGCCCCGCCCGGAGCAGGCCGTGGCGGCGGGTTCGGAGAGAATTGGCGGCGGACCGGGTGGCAATCACAGCACCTCAATCCGACGACGGCGGGCAATGGCCACGAAAACTGGGCCGCCCAGCAGCGCTGACATGATGCCGACGGGAACCTCTTGCGGAGCCAGAATGACCCGTGCGAGCACATCGGCCGCCAACATGACGGCTGGCGCCGCCAGCGCCGAATAAGGCAGCACCCAGCGCTGGTCAGGACCACAAACCGCGCGCGCCAAATATGGGACGCCCAGGCCGATGAACATGATCGGCCCGACGGCGGCGGTGGCCGCCCCGGCCAGAAGAGTGACGGCGACCATCACCAGACCCCGGGTGCGGCCCACCCGCACGCCCAAGGATTTGCCGGTCTCCTCACCCAAGGCCAGCGCGTTCAAGGCCGGTGCGGAGGCGAAGGCCAAGATCAAACCGGCACCAATGAATCCGACCACGGCCCAGAAGACCGGGTAGCCGCGCCCCTCAGCACTGCCCGCCGCCCAAAACCGGAACTCGTTGTAGGCGTGCTGGTTGGACAGGATCACCGTGTCAACGAAGGCTGAGATCGCCATGGAGATAGCCACCCCGGCCAGCGCCAAGCGAACCGGGCTGGCGCTTTGACGGCCCGCGCCGCCCAGCAGGTAGACGGCTCCGGCGGCGAGCGCCGCCCCGACGAAGGCGAACCAGAGGTAGAACCAAATCGAGGCGACGCCGAAAGCGGCGACAGCCACCACCACCGCCAACGAAGCCCCGGCGTTGATCCCGAGCACGCCTGGATCGGCCAAGGGGTTGCGGGTGAGCGATTGGATTAGCGCCCCAGCCACACCCAGCGCGGCGCCCGCGACCATGACGATCAGGCTGCGCGGCAG
>JAIROU010000218.1 GCA_031257375.1 Bifidobacteriaceae bacterium | reverse complement strand
GGAACGCTTGTGGAAGCCAGACGGGTTATGGCTTCGAATTGCTTGGCGGGCCTGGGTGGCGCTATTCATAGCCACTCTGATATGGGAGCTTGTGGGTAAGCCTGGGCCACGGCGGTTGGCGCTTGTGCTATACAACATACTCGACATAGTGTTCATCCCCACAACCATCATGCTTCTTGTTTGGTTGGGCGTCGACGTTTTGGGGCAATGGGTCCACCGTATAGACCCCGATTTCCGTGCGGCCAAATGGGAATTAGTCGCAGCCGGCGCTTTCAGTATTGGAGTGATCATCTATAACATTGACGGCACAGTAAATCAGTCAACCATGTGGAAAGTCGTCTATCTCGCACTTCCAGTTGCCGTTGGCATAGCCACCGGTCTTGCCACCTGGGGACCTAAACTCGCACCTCGACTCACAACAGAAGAACTACCTCACGCTCTATGCGAGGTTGCTAGCGCGCACCTCTTTGACGATCCAGTTGCGGCCATGGAATCCATCTTGACAACGAACATTGAAGACCAAAGCGCCATTATCAGGCAACAACGCCAGTTCGATTGCAGAATTCAAGAAGCCCTCGACAGTCGGCTCAACTTAGAACCGGGCACAACTAATCAAGCGCTAATGGATGACGCGCCCGCCGCCAGCGACAGACATGGCGAACTGTTCACATGGAGCCAGAAAAATCTCATGCACGCCTTGGCCGGCCATCAATGCGAAGGCGTCCTGCATATCCAAGACCGACCGCAACTTGACGGCAATCGGCAACCGATCCGCTGCCCGAGCCCAAGCTCGGATCTAGACCACATCTGGCCTAGGTCCCATGGTGGGCGCAGAACGATGGCCAATGCCCAAGCCTTGTGCGGCCCGTGCAACCGACGCAAACTTGACACGCCAACGATCGAACCCGACATCCGCGCCTTAGCTTCGCGCCGTCAGACCTACCTGCCGATCAAGGCTTTGGAGAAGATCGGATTGGACATTTGCTCCAACCTTTGGATTGAGAGAGCGCTCGGCAACAAATGATTGGCAAGAAGCTGTGCTGCGACACCTTGAGCCTTCGCTCTGACCAACCATTTGGCCAGGCGTTCCGGCCAAACGTCTGTCAGACACGCCCGCCACGCTTTCGCGCCAACGGTGTCCAAACCAATTCCGCAAAACCATGCGCGGTCAATGTCAAACTCCAAGGCCCCGCGCCCAAGTCGGCGACCAACCGCTCCAAGCTGTCCCAATGTCGAAGCGCCAAATCCAACTGGGCGGGAGCCGACATGTCTTTCTTGCCCGCCAGCCAAACAGACCGCAGTCCGTGTCGATGGAACTGCGCAACTTCCAAAGGTCGGGATCGAATGTGCTTGTCACGATGGAAAGCCACCAAACCCAGGTCAGCGGCAACCCGCATCCAAACCACGTCCGATGACCCAAGCGGCACGCTGGGCAAAGCTGGGTGGCCTGGATACAAAACGCCATCGCGCTCTCGGGCCAGCAACTTGCCGAACCCGAGAACGCTCTCGTCTGCGAACCAGCGATCCGGCACGATCAGACTTTCCGATCAGGCGGCTTTAGTGCGATAGCGGACGGCAGCTTCCACCTCGCCAAACTCCATCTCCCACAAATCGGCTATCTCCGCGATCGACTGACCGGCCTCCCATTGCTCTCGCAGCGCCTCGGCCGGCGTGGCGCGAACCGCTGGCTGGCCTTGGGCGTAATCCGGGTCGATCATCACGATTTTGCTGCCAACTTGCGGATAAAGGCGGGCGACCTCCCGTTCGGCGTTGTACTCGGCCGCCTCGACAAAGCGACGCGCCGCCGGCGCGCAGACCAAACCCCGTCCAGATCCGGCCACAACCAGTCGCAGTCGCGGTGGGAGGCCAAGTTCGTCTTGGACGCGCCAGACCAGCTCTCGGCCTTCCACATCGAGAAGCGGATGGGCGTGCGCCAAAGGGTACGGCCCGAACTCGGCCCGCAATTTCAAGATCGCGGGGCGAAGCCGCTGGATCGGCGCCCCTTTTCGGCGGTACTCGTCCAGTAACCGAGTTTCAACCAACTCGCCCCATGTCACAATGTCGCTATCGATGGCCCGCTCGCGCAGCACCGGCTCGTACAGGCGCCCTTTGCGGCGGTAGCCGTTCAACCAGCGCCTGGCGGTGCCAGCCGGAAGACGCAGCACCCGATCCGCGTCCGCGTGCGAGTACATCGGGCGGTGGAGAAGCGAAGCGGGCGCGGGAGCAGAGCACACAGACCGACACTACCGGATGACGCGCGAGCGGCCAACGACCACCGCCCCAACCAGCCCTACCCGACCCCCTTTGGCCGTTGGAGCAGGACGCCCGCCTGACGGCCGGTCCACAGAGCGGATCAGAATGCCCACACGGACAGCTATAAAGGGCGTACCTTGACAAACTACCTACAAAGGAGATGTTTGAGATGACAGCAACACCTGTGGGGGCCGCCATCGAGGCTGCCCTTGAAATGGCTGGGTTGTCGCAACGCGCGCTCGCCAGCCGAACAGGCATCCCCCAAACGACCTTGAGCCGCATCATCACCGGGCGGCGGACGGCGAAGATGACCGAGATCGTCAAAATCGCGGACGCGACCGGCGCGACTGTCGCGCAGCTAACTGGAACCTCGGCTTCCAGACGGGCGCGATACACCGCCCGGCCGGTAGACGGCGCTGGTGTGGAGAAGATGCGCGCCCAGCTAGCGCATTTCATCGAGCTGAACGCCTACCTGGACGACCTGGCGATCCCCGATCATGTCGCCTGAGGTGTGGGACAACAGCGTCAACCCCGCCAGGCTTCCTGGCTGTTGGAGCAGGACAGGTGGGACAAGAACCCGGCGCGCGGCTTGCGGTGCAAGTCATGGCCGCGCTTCAGGCGGCTCGCAAGGTCGATGAGCGTGTCGCGCTTGATGGCGCAGTCGCGGTCGGTAAAATGCCTGGTGCGCGAAAGGAGGGAGCTGACTGTGGGTCCGGTGGGCGGATTTGACCGCGACGGCGCGGATGAGCCGCGCGCCCTGGAGTTTTTCGCGGGCATCGGCCTGGCCCGATGCGGTCTAGAGGCGGCGGGTTTCCGAGTGGTCTGGTCCAACGACTGCGACCAAGCCAAACACGAGACGCACGCGATCCATTTCGGCGAAGACGCCGGGCGCGAATACGCGGTTGGCGACATCGGCGATGTCAAAGGAAATGATCTACCGCCCGGCGCGGCCTTGTCTTGGGCGTCGTCGCCCTGCACCGATCTGTCGCTGGCTGGTGGGCGCGCCGGGCTGAGCGGCGCCAAGTCAGGTGTTTTCTGGGAGCACATTCGCGTTCTGCGCGAACTGGGCGACGGCAAGCCCCCGGTGGCCGTGTTGGAGAACGTGGTCGGCTTGGCCACCTCGCACGGCGGCGACGACATGGCCTCGGCTATTCGGGCTTTCAACGCGCTGGGCTACTCGGTTGACATCCTCGCCATCGACGCCCGCCGGTTTGTGCCGCAGTCGCGGCCTCGGCTGTTCTTGGTGGCGGCGGCGCGTCCGCCGGCGGACTGCGGCCAAGCGGGCGAGTTGCGCCCAGACTGGCTGCGGCGGTTTTTCACCGACCCGACGTTGCGCACCCACCGCGCGGCCCTGCCCGCCGCGCCCGCGTTGCTGGCCTCCGGGCTGAGTGTCTGCGTGGACGACCTGCCGCTGACCGACAAGCGCTGGTGGGGTCGAGCCAAAACTCAGGCCTTCGAGGCGTCATTGTCGGCAATCCAGCGTGGTCGGATTGAGGCGCTGAAACGCTCGCCCGGCGTTTTCTACCGCACGGCCTACCGGCGCACTCGCGACGGCAAAGCGGTTTGGGAGACGCGCCCCGACGACATCGCCGGCTGCTTGCGGACGGCGCGCGGCGGCTCGTCTCGGCAAGCGCTGGCGCGGATTGGCGATGGCGATCTGCGGGTGCGATGGATGACGCCGCACGAATACGCGGTGTTGATGGGCGTCGGCCATTACACTTTGGACCCCGCCCGCGTCACCCAGAACTTGTCCGGTTTCGGCGACGCGGTGGCGGCGCCTGTGGTCGAATGGCTGGCGCGACACTATTTGAGGCCGTTGGTTGACGGCCGCTGGGGCGAACCGTCACGCCAACTGGTCGAAATCGCGCTGTTTTAGCTGGAGCTGGCGATAACGAGTGTCGGTGTGGGACGCGCAGCGCTTTTTGTCGGCGAACCTTGGCGAGTGGAGTCGGTTTGACCCGACGGCCCGCAACGTCAAAATCGCCGATTTGGTTGGCCAATACAATGCCATTGTCGACGCGCACGAGACAGATCCAAGTTTGCGCATTGAGTTCGGCTAAATCCTGGTTGGAAACCGCCGGGGCCAGCGCCTTTTCGGCCAGCCCGGAGACCAAGACCATGAGCGGCCCAGTGGGCCGACCCCCGCGCCCGCCAACCCCACCTGACTCCCCTGGCTGTTGGAGCGGGACGCCCGGCCCACAAATCCGTCCAACAGTCCAACAACAAACGTTGTAACAGCGGCTAGCGCCGCGCGACAGAACATGCCGAAAACAGATTCTTGAGCAACGCTATAGGAAAGGCCCCAATGATGCTGCAAATCACCAAAAGATTGTTCAACTGGGCTTCGACCGTTGACGACGACACTCTCAAACAGGCCGAGGCAATCTCGCGCCTGCCGTTCATCTATCCGCGCGTCGCGCTGATGCCCGACGCGCATGTGGGCAAAGGCGCCACTGTCGGCAGCGTCATCCCGACGCTGGGCGCGATCATCCCCGCCGCCATCGGCGTCGACATCGGCTGCGGGATGATCGCCACGCGCACCGACCAGCGCGCCGACCAGTTGCCCGACGATCTGAAAGGTTTGCGCGAGGCGTTAGAGGCCGCCATCCCGCTTTCGCCGGGCGTCTACAACGAGTCGCTCACGCCGTCGGCCGAGCGCCACGCCGCCAAGCTGTCGCAACTGTGGACAGCCGGCTGTGGCGGCCAAGACGGCCCGCCACTGTCGCCCAATTGGCGCGAGCAACTCGGCTCGCTGGGCGGCGGCAACCATTTCATCGAGATCAGCCTCGACGAGAACGAGCATGTCTGGCTGTTCTTGCACTCGGGCTCTCGCGGCGTTGGCAACAAAATCGCCATGCGCCATATGCGGGTCGCCAGAGAGCAGATGAAGCATTGGTGGATCGAGCTTGAAGACCCCGACCTGGCGTATTTGGTCGAGGGGACGGACGAGTTCCGGTCTTACCTCCGGGACCTGCATTGGGCGCAAAAATTCGCCCACGCCAATCGTGTCGAGATGATGAACCGCGTTGAGCGTGTGTTCGTCGACTGGGTTGGGCGCGCGGTCGTGGAAACCCAGATCATCCACTGCCACCACAACTACACCCAGCGCGAGCAGCTCGCCAAAAAGGCCGTCTGGGTGTCGCGCAAAGGCGCCATCGACGCGCACGACGGCGTTTGGGGGTTGATCCCCGGCTCCATGGGCACAGCCTCTTATGGAGGCATACTCAAATGTTGTGGATGGGTTTGGTTGGGAGGGTGCGCCTTCCCGGTCAGTGATCCAGTAGTTCAATACCTCAGTTTCGATCAGGCCGG
>JAIROU010000200.1 GCA_031257375.1 Bifidobacteriaceae bacterium | reverse complement strand
CGCCAGCACCCCGACAGACACCAAATCCGACACCCGCCGGTCCGAGACCGGCTTCCTCCCACCCGACCGTGGCACACAACCAAACTACACCATTGTAACCCTCCCTGAACGGTATTGGGTCTAGCCCCCGCACCTGGCGCCAGGCGCCACGTGCGCCGCCGGGGGGCTCTTAAGCCGCCGCAATTACAAGAATGTAATTCGCGGGGGGCGACACTCCGGGGTTCTTCCGGCCGGTCGGGGCCTTGGGCAATTATCTTTGTCGAAATGGTGAGTTCGGTTCCCGCGGGGCTGGCGATCGCACCGGTTGCCGCGCTGTGCATCGGATATCTGCTTCCTTACGTCGCTCGCCAGCGCGCCCGGAGCGGTGAGATACCGCTTGAGGACAGATTTTCGGTGGACGCCCGCCTGATCGAACCCACCCCGGCACCCACGGCGGCGGAGCGATCCTCGGTCCGGCTGCTCGCCGGGACCAACTCGAAAAGGACCGCCGCCATGCAGAGGCCATCCACCAGCCGACCGGCCAGGCCGGTCCGCACCGCCATCCCCGCTCGCCCTCGGCCCGATGCCGTTGCCGCGCCCGCCGGGCCACCCGCCCGGAAGCGCGAACGCGCGGACCGCCCGGCCGCGCCCGCCGCCGCCGGGCCGCGGCCCGATCCCGCCCGGGTCCGGGCCGCAGCCATTCGGGCCTGCCTGACCAGCGCCTTCGCCCTGCTCACCGTGCTGGCGCTGGCGCTGAGCTTGACCTCGGGCCTGACTATCTGGGCCGGCCTGGTGTGCGGCGGTCTGACCGGCGCCGTCCTGGTGGTCGGGCGGCGGGCGGTGGTGGCCGAGCGCCGGGCCGACTCCCGCAAGCGCGCCGGCGCCGATGTCGCGGACCCGGCGAGGGGGCGGACGGACGGTCGGACCCAGGGCGCGTCAGCGACTCTGCGCCAAGCAGACGACCGCCCCGACCGGGTCGGGGGTTCCGCCGCCGCTCGGCAAGCCGACCGGGCGCGGGCGCATTCATCGGGCCAGGCCCCCGGCCGTCGCGGCGCGCGGGCGGACGTCCCGCTCGGCGGGCGGGAAACTGGCAGCGGGCGCGCGGCATCGGCGGCTGGTTTGGGACTTGACGCGGACGAGCGGGACGGGCGCGCGGCATCGGCCCCTTCGGAGCCCGACGCGGGCGAGCGCGACCGATCGGCGGCGCCGTCGCCCGAGGCGAGCGCTGCGCGGCGGCCGGGCATCTCCGGCCGGGTCCACAGCGGCCGGACCGTCTACCACCTGCCCGAACGGCTCGAAATCAAGCCGCTGGAAGCCGACGAGACCCCTGCCGCGCCCCGGCGCCTGACCCCGGCGCGCCCCACGCCCGCCCCGCTGATCAGCGACGACGCGCCGGCGGAGGTTCCCGCCCACAAGCGCATCCCGATGCCGCCGAGCGCCCCGGCGCCGACCTACACCATGATGCCGGGCGCCCCGAAGTGGGAACCCAAGGCTTTGACGGCGCTCGACTACGCCCAGGCGCGCGAGTCGGCGGCCCGCCTGACCCGGCGGGCCGCCGCAGAGGCGCTGGCCGAGGGCGTCGAAACGGCAGCCAGCGGCGAGATCAAGATTCCCGGTCGGGTGGTGTTCGCCGAGGACGCCCTGGACCTGGACCGGGCGATCGCCGCCCGGCGCCGGGCCGCCGGGCGCTGATCCGCACCCTTCGGGACTGGTTGGCGGCGGGCTGGTGATAGACTTTGGTGCTCGCGCCCGCCCGGGGAACCTAGCTCCAAGGGGCTGTAGCGCAATTGGTAGCGCACCTCGGTCGCATCGAGGGGGTTGAGGGTTCGAGTCCCTTCAGCTCCACCACGAGGGTGTTGGCGAAACCGCCGACGTCCTTTTGGTGAAACCCGGCGGGCGGCGGCGCGGGGATTTTTCCGCGCCGGTTCGGCGGTTGCCGGGGGTGTTCCGCGCCCAGCGGGTGCCTCCGAGGCGGAGTGCGACGACAAGTGTGGGACGGCCGCGTCGTCCGGGAACCTGGCAATCAGGCGTTGGGCTTCTTCACCTGCCGCTTTGGCGTGCCCGCTCCCATTCGCGCGCCACCTTGGCGCGCTCCTTGGGCGACACCCGCACTTCTGCCAGCCTCTTCAGCCGATCCGGCGCTGTCACTATCACCGGGCGATCCTGCCTGACGGGCACCATCCGAACCGGTTGTGGTTGTCTCATCATGGGTCGGGTCGCCTCCCTCATTGGGCTCTTCTTCCGTTTGCCTCTTCAAGCCTACGTCGCCGGGCGCGAGGCCCAACACCTCTCGCGGCGCGAGAACTCTCACCGAGTTCTGCCGTTGGGCCTGGACCCTGGTGTACCACTCCAGGGTCAAGCTGCTTGAGCAACGGCCGCATGGCGGCGCTGACGAACCTCAAGACTTGAGCGAACGTTGTCTCGCGGGACAAGCCTGTCACCATCAGGGCGGCAACTCCGTTTTGCAGCGCTGCCTGAACCCCGTGGGCGATCAGTTCCTCCACCGCGTGAGCAGTCTCAAGAGCCGAACGCAGCCCCACTTCACCCTCGCGGCGCTCTTGGATGTCCAGCGGCCCAAGCTCGGCGCACGGACCCATGAAGATCGCGTCACCGACTAAGGCCAGCAAAGTGGCCGCGCTTTTCGCGTAGTCCAGGATCACGAAGTTGATGGTCTTGAAGTGAGCGTCGAGCAGCAGGGCCAGCTTGTAGGCGGCGTGGGCGTCGCCGCCTGGCGAGTCGAGCCACACGTCGATACGGGAGGTCTCACGGTCTATGGGTCCGAGGACGGCAATCTGGTTCTGGACTTCTTCGACCAGCACCCGGTCAATCGAGCCGAACGGCTCGTGGTATCCGCGCATCAGGATCAATATGTGCGGCTCTGCGGGCGGTGCCTGGGGAGCGTTTGCCGCTCCAGCGCGTTTCGGATTCTTCACGGCTATCAGCCTAGAAGGCGCCACGGGTGGGCGGGCGCGGGCCGCCTGGCCAGCAGAAACAGGCTTTGAGCAGCGATTGCGCCCCCATGGCCGCCGGGCAGGAACGGACACAAGGAGACCTGACGGGCCATGATGATGGCACGTTGGCCGCACGAAAATGGGCGGGGGATGCCGCCGCCCAACGCCTCGGAGCCGCCCGGAGAGGCTGCCCGCCAACGGTCCCGCCGGCCGCCCCAGTCGCCCACCCGCCCTCGCCCGCCGGTCCAAATGCTGGCCCGATCTTTGTGACGCGGATCACATCCGCGCCGCAAACCTAGATTGGGTCCATGACCGCCACCACCGACACGCCCGAGACCAGCCCGGCCCCCGCCGCCGCCGCGAGACCGCGCCGCACCAGACGCGCAGCCGACGCGCCCACGGCCAGGACGGACCTGACCGCCACCTGGCGCGCGGCCGAGAAGCACCGCCCGAGGGCCGGATCGCGCCACGAGCTTATGCTGGGGCTGCTCCAACGGGCCGGCTGGGGTCCGGATCAGGTCGAGCGCGGATACCAGATGCGCCCTCCGCGCGAGCCCGCGGCCGTGTCGCGGCGCCGCCACCACGGCTCGCGCGAGGATCGGGTCGCCTATCTGCTGAGCGCGCGGCCGGAGGTGCCGACCGCTGTCATCGCCACGGTCGGCGGCCAGCACGATCCGCAGTCCGGCCTGCCTCGCGCCATCCGCCAGGCCACCAAGCTGGACGCGCCCCTCGCCTACGCCGCCAACGGGCTCGCCCTGGTCGAGCATTTCATCGCCTCCGGCCAGACCCGCCGCGTCGACGAGTTGGCCTCGCCGGCCCGGGCCTGGCGGTCTTACCTGCGCCTGCACCACTTGCGCCGGGCTGGCGCCCGGTTGGTCTCGGAGCCGGTGGGCGACAAGATTTTGCCCGATGCCGAGGGGCCGGGCCGCCTTCGCTACTACCAGACCGCGGCCGCCAACCGGGCATTGGGCGCGATCAGTCGCGGCCGACCAAGGATTCTGCTGCACCTGCCCGCGGGCGCCGGCGCCACCACCGTGGCGGCGGCCGTGATGGCCAAGTTCGCGGCCTACCAACTGGCCACCCGCCCGGACCGGCATTGCGGCCTGCTCTACCTGGACGACCGGTCGGTGGCCGATTCGGCGCCTCAGACCTTGGCCGTCTTGCGCCGCCTGGCCGGGACGACCGCCGCCGATCTGACGATCGGCGCCCTGGGCGACCGCCTTGACCAACTCGGCCCTAATGACGTCGATCTGGCGGTGGTCAACCTGGTCCACGGCGGCTCGGCGGCCGACCCGCCGACCTGGCGCGCCATCCTCGACCGCTTCCCGGCGGCCTTCCAAGTCGGCATCGCCGCCGCCTCGCCCGCCCAGGCCCCCGCGGTGTACGAGCACTTCGGGCGGCCGATCTACCGCTACACGGCCGATCAGGCGCGCTCGGACGGCTATCTCCCGGCGATCGCCGCCTCCGCCCCAGACCCGGCCGATTCCGCCCCGGCCGACTCCGACCTCGAATCAGCTTTCGCGGCGCCCGCCGCCCCGCGCGGCCGCCGGTCCCCCTGGCGCCCCTTCCCCGGCGCCCGGGATCCCCGCGATCCCGTGGCGGTGGCGGTCCAAATCCGCCGCTCGGTCGAGTACGCCGACCTGGCGGCCGGCCAACAGGCCCTGGCCGCCCAACTGGTCTCGCTGCTCCGCCTGGCCAACCAGCCCGGCCCGGCCGCCCGCGCCGCCGCCAGGAGAGCCGGCCAACTGACCGAACTGGAAATCCTGGCCGAACTCGAAGACCAAGCAGGCGGCGAACAAGCCGTCCTCCACCACATCACCCTCCTGAGAAACCTCCTGGCCTAAACCCTGTGCCGAGCGAGGACGTGCCGGGCGCGGCGCCCGGCACATCCCCACCTGCGGCACGGGGTCGACAAACAGACGCTTAGAGCTGGGCGTAGCGGTCGACTAGGTCCAGGAACTCAGACCGCAGGCCGTAGGGGTCTTCGCCTAGGGCGGCCTCGGCCAGGCTTCTGACCTGGTTGATCGATGCCGCGCCCCGGTGTTCCGAGTTGCGCAGGATGAGGCCGAACTCGGCCACGGCGGCGGCCCAGCGCCAGTCGTCGTCAGCGGCCGCTTCCGGCGCGGCCTGGGGCGCCGGGAACTCATCGAGTTTGGACTCGGCGCCGTCCGGGTCCTTGTAGCGGGTCGCGACGGTCATCCAGGTTCCGGGCGGCGCGACCAAGTCGGCGTCGGCGGGCTCGGCCGGGTTGTCGGGACCGTCGGCGGCGACGGCGGCATCGGCGGCATCGGCGGCATCGGCGGCGTCCGTGGCGTCCGTGGCGTCCGTGGCGGCGGCGACCTCGGCGTTGCCCGGCACTAGCTCATACAACGCTGTGACCGTGGCCCCGGCGCCGACGTCTCCGGCGTCGACCGCATCGTCAGCGAAATCCTCGTTCGCCAGCACGCGGTTCTCGTAGCCGATCAGGCGGTAGCGGGCGACGGCGGCGGGGTTGAACGCCACCTGCAATTTCAAGTCCTTGGCCACGGTGAACATGGTCGAGTCGAATTGGTCGACCAAGGCCCGCTGGGCCTCGCCCAGGCGGTCGATATAGAAATAGTTGCCGTTGCCGTTGTCGGCGATCGCCTCCATAAGGGCGTCGTGGCTGTGGATTCCGAAACCGAACACCGAGATGAAGACGCCCTTTTCGCGCTCTTTGGCGACCTGCTCCTCAAGTTGTTCGGCGCTCGACGGGCCAACGTTGAAATCCCCATCGGTGGCCAACATAATGCGATTGTTGCCGCCCTCGATAAAGTATTCCGCGGCCAGTTCGTAGGCTTTGGCGAGCGCGTCGGAGCCGGCCGTCGAGCCGCTCGACTCGAGCGAGTCGAGGGCGGCGGCGATCTTGGACCGCTCGGAACCGGGCACTCCCTCGGCCAGGACGGTGTGGGTGCCGGCGTAGGTGACTATGGACACCCGGTCGCGGTCGTCAAACTGCTCGGCCAGCAGTTTGAAGGACTCGACCAGGAGCGGGAGCTTGCTCTGATCGCTCATCGAGCCGGACGTGTCGAGGAGCAGCACCAGGTTGTTGCCCGCCGAGGCGGGCCTGGCCTGCTTGGCCTTGACGCCGATGCGGGCCAGCTGGTGGGTCGGGTCCCACGGGGCGGCCGCCACCTTCACATCGACGTTGAAGGGCCGGGCCGAGTCGGCGTCCGGGGCCGCGTAGCCGTAGTCGAAGTAGTTGACCATCTCCTCTATGCGGACCTGGTCCTCCATGCCGGGATACCAGTCGCCGCTGGCCAGCAGGTGGCGCACCATGGTGTACGAGGCCGTGTCGACGTCGGCCGAGAAGGTGGAGACCGGCTGCTCGGCCACATTGACCCAGCCGTTCTCGACAATGGTCTGGCCGGTGATCGGCTCGCCCCAGTCCGCTCCCTCGTCCGCCGGCTGACCGCCGCCGTAACCCATGTCGATTCCCGACTGCCCGGCCGCGTCCATCCCCGACCCCGCCGCGCTGCAGCCCGCCAAAACCATCGCCGCGGCGGCCAGCCCGGCCGCCACTGCCAATGCTGAGTGTTTAGAACTTTTCATCTGGACCAGCCTCCGTTATTCGTCGCCTCAAACACGAATTCGCGCGCGACGCTATGCGACGCCGCGTTCTGGTTTCGCCCGAACCTGCCTCGGACGCTTGACTCGCGATTATTCTAAACCTCGGGCCGCGCCCCGCGGGAAATATTTCGATCACAATTGGGGCACCGTTTCATTGCGGCTCGGCAACTGTTTTGTCGGGGATTTGTGCGCGAGTTGTGATAAAGCCTTCATAAAGGCTTGTTCGCGAGCCCCGCCCCGGGTTGCGGCGGGCCGGCCGTTGGCCTGGCAACGGTCGGGCTGGCCGCGGGCGGCCCGGCGGCCGCGGCGCCTCCCGCCCGGATTGTCAACCCAGCCGCAAGGGCAGGGCGCCCGACAGGTCGGCGCGGGCGCCGGACGCCTGAGCGCGGCCCGACCCGACGGCATCGGACCAGGTCAGCCTACCGGTGGCGAGCGCCAGCCAGACCTCCGGCCCCAACTCCACCACGTTCGGCGGGGTGCCGCGGGTGTGGCGCGGGCCGTCGAGGCACTGGACGGCGGCGAACGGCGGGACGCGGACCTCGACGGCCCGGCCGGGCGCGCGCGCCGCCAACTCCCCAAGCGTGAAGCGCACGGCCGTGGCCAAGGTGGCGCGGTCCAGGCCGGACGGGTCCTGATCGCGGTCGGTTTCGTGGCGCAGCCAGGCGGCCACGGCGGCCTGGCCCTCGGCCGGGTTGATCCGCCGTCTGGTCGCCA
>JAIROU010000161.1 GCA_031257375.1 Bifidobacteriaceae bacterium | reverse complement strand
CCGTTGGCGCGGGGTCCGCGGGCGCCGGGCGGCCGGGACCGCGGCGGCCCGGAGGCGTTCGCCCTCCGGCCGCCTTCGCCTCGCCGGCGGCGGTCCGCCTGGCGTCGAGCGGGGCCGTTTCGCCCAAGGCAACCCAAGGGCCGCGTCCGAGAACGCCGCCGGGCGCCGCGAACGGCGCGCCGCAGCCGTCGCCGGGTTTACGAACAGGCGCTCAGGTTCGTGTGAGCCGTCGCCGCAGCAGCGCGCCGCCGAGGATCAAGGCCGCCGCCGCGGCTGCGGGACCCGCCACGTGCGCCCCTGTGAACGGCAGTTTGCCGCCGCCCTTCGACCCACCGCCACCACCGTCCGCGCCGACGGGTTCGGATCGGCCGGGTGCCGTCTTGGAAGACGCGCTCGACGTTGGCGACCAGTCATCAGGCGCCTCCTGGCCGTAGTCGTGGGCGGTGGGCGATGCCGACGCGGGGGTCGACGCCGCCGCCGATGACGAGGTCCCGGACGAGGCTGAGGCAAAAGTTGGGACGACGATTTCGACGGTCAGCTCGTCAGTGTCCTCAGCCCAACCCGCCTCTATGCCTGCCGGGCCGACGATGCCGAGCGCTACCAGCGCGCCCGCGCCCAGGCAGGCCAGTAGGACCAGGGTTCCGCGCAGTCCATTTCGGGGCATTCAATTCGCCTTCTCTTGCCTGGCTCGCGCCGTCGCGAGGCACCGTCTTGAGCGTTCACGGCAGTATATCCAGGCCATTCTTGGGCCGACAATGGTTCGCGGAACCCTGATCTCGGCGCCCTGCGACGCCCGCCGCCGACTCGGCGCCCGCCCGCCCCGCCCGGCGCCAAGGTGGATCTCGCGTACTGCGAAGTCACAGCCACAAACCGGGCGCCGATCACCGCGCGGCGGCTGTCGCATGGCCTTTCGCGACGTCGATCCATTGACCGGTTCAGACTGGTGCCGGATTGGTGTTTCTACTTAGTCGATTGGTGCCGCGCCTGCCTTCGGACGAATCCCGCCAGGCTCTGTCTTGGCACACATCGGCCGGTCGCGCGCCATTTTGGGGCAACCGCGGGCGGTTCGCTCGGGTCCGTCGAAAACTCAAGGTTCGACAGGTCTTGTGCGCCCGGAGGAAAGGTCATAAACTGAAGCGGTTCAGTTCGTCGGCTCCGGGCGCCAATGACGGTTCGCCCGGTGACTTTCGGGCGGACGGAATCACTTGACTGCCGGGTGGAAAGGCCGGGCGGCGCACCGAGTACAAGGAGGTTTGTCAGTGTTCGTTTCCCCCAGAAGAACGATGCGCAAGACCGCGGCGGGTCTGGCCGCGTTCGGATTGGCGGCCGTGGGGGCCGTTGTCAGCGCGACCGCCGCCACGGCGGCCGATCCGGGCACAATCGATAGCGGAGCCCAGGAATCCGACCTGGTCTACCCGGTGGACCCGGACGCCACGCCGGAGACGGTGGCTTTGTTCCAGAACATGTATTACATGGCCGGCCAGTACTGGATGTACGGCCACCAGGACGACATGGTCACCGGTTACAGCGGTGCCCTGCCCACCGAGGCCCGAGCCGGCGGCGTGGCCGCCACCGCCACCCCGGCCACGGGCTTGGCCGCCGCCCACAACGACCAGTCCGCCACCAAGCAGGCCTGGGGCCAGCACACCGCCATTCAAGGCATGGACGTCGGCTACCTGGAGCTGAAGGGCGAGTTCGGGCAGTTCGGGCCGATGACGGCGGACGCCCTGGACGGTCGGCCCGGCAAGTATCCGGTCACCGGCCGCGGCCCGTTCTACGGCTATGACGGATTGAACATCGACGGCGCGCGCTGGGACGACATGGTCCAATTCGCCGTCGAGAGCTACCAGCACGGCTCGATCCTGACTATCTCCTGGCATGAGACCAACCCGGTCACCTACGGCGGCTACAGCGCCAACCTGTACCAGGAGGGAATGTGGGCCGGCCACGACGGGACGGCCGCGACCATGGTCCTGCCCGGCGGCGAGTTGCACAACCGGTATCTGGCCAGGCTCGACGCGATCATCGAGTTCAACGAGGAAGTCACCGCCGCCAACGGCGGCACGCCGGTGCCCGTCTTGTGGCGCCCGTATCACGAGCACTCAGGCGACTGGTTCTGGTGGGGCGTCGACGACATGGAGCACAAGTTCCAACCCATCGGCTTCGATGAGTACGCCGAGTTGTACAAGATGAGCCAGGCTTACTTGATGGAGCACGGCGTGCACAACTTCCTCTATGAGATCTCGCCAGACCGCTCGCGGCTGGGCGAGCCGTCATGGCTGTACCGGGACCTGACCACGACCGGCATCAAAGCCCTGATCGACAAGTACATCGACACGAAGACCTGGAGCTCAACCATCAAGACCCGGGCTCACGCCGACTTGAACGACTTCTACGCCGAGGCCAGCGACCCCAGTTTCCCCAACTCCCCGCATTACAACGAGCCCATCGCCCTCAACAACTCCGGCGTGCCGCTCGACCTCAACCCGGAGACCGGCGCTCAGACCACCGCCACCACGCAGTTCCGCGAGTGGATCGACTCCGGCCGCTGGAAGGAGTTCTTCCTGAACAAGTGGAAGCAAGGCTTCCCCGGCAAGGACTACGTGGACGTCTACGGCATCGACAACTATTGGGAATCCGGCGGGCAGCGCGGTCACTCGTACCACCCGTACCGCGACCAGCAGGCCAAGATTCTGGAGCTGTTCTGCTCGTCATTCGACTACGTGGCCGAACTGGCGCGGGCCGACGGCAAACTGGTCGCCATGACCGAGGGCTCGTCCGGCATCCAGGAAATCCACGACCGCTTCGTCAACCAGTGCACCACCACGGGGGTGAACGGCGCGACGGCCACCCTGCCCGAGGGCGCGTACCCGAACTTGAAGTACGTCTCGTACGCGCTGACTTGGCGGGGCGGCCAGAGCGCCGGCGCCGGTAACGCCAACCCGGTCACCGGCGGATACAAAGACGAGTTCGTGATGGCTGGCGGAGTCAACTTCTACGAACCGCCGCAGTATTTCCACGAGCACGGCGACATCGACGTCGACATCGAGTTGCCCGCCTTCCCGGGCGGCCTGGGCATCGAGTTCTCATCGAGCAGCCTGGACCTCGGCGAGGTGTCGATGAGCCCGGACAAGGCGTTCTGGATCGGCGCGGGCGACCTGCCCGCCATCTCGGTCGAGGACACCCGTCCCGGGGCCAGCGTCGGCTGGGACGCCACGATTGTGGCGGGAGACACGGTGGTTGGCCCGGAGACCATCGACGGCAAGGCCTTCGGCATCGCCCCGAGCGTGATCGCCGCCGCCGAGGGGCAGACTGTCACCCCCGGCGCCGGCGCGGAGGCTTGGGCGGTGGGCTTCAAGAGCCCCGGCACTGTGCTGGCCACCTCGCCGGCCGGGGCCAGCCGGGGCGTCGCCCAAGTCGGAGGCGACGTCACCTTCAAGGCTCCGGCCACCATCGGGGCGGGCTCCTTCAGGGGAGTCTTCTCGGTGACCGTCCTGTAGACAAGGGGCGAAACAATAATCGCAAGACCCGCTTGGAGACCATGATCGGTCGCACTGTGGGCATAGTGACGGCGGTCAGGGCCGGGGCCGCGAAGCCGCCGCCGGAGCCGAGACGGTAGCTGGCCGAGAGCCCGCCCAGGGCGAAGGGATCCCGGGCGATCCCCACGACGGTGCCGGACGGGAGCGGGGTCCCCTTGTAGCTGACGACAAACAAGGTCTCCGAGGGCAGCGTCAGCTCCAGCTCCTGGCGGGAGGCCGATATCGAGAGCGCCCCCTGGGCGAGGCGGACCCGGAAAAGGGCCTCGTCGCTTTGAAGCGTTCCGGCCAAGGCCACGACCGCCGGCCTCCCGTCGGGGACTTTGGCCACCAGGGCGGGGGCGGCGAAGCGTCCGCCCTGGGAAAGGGAGCAGCCCCGGGCCAGCCCCCCCAGCTCCCCGGCCTCGTACAGCACGGAGACCAACGTCCCGGCCGGAAGCGGCGTCCCCTTGTAGGCCACGGTGAAGACCACCTCCGTCGGCTCGAGAAACCACA
>JAIROU010000143.1 GCA_031257375.1 Bifidobacteriaceae bacterium | reverse complement strand
TGCCGCCAGCTCCACCCGCTGGTCAGGGGGCGATGCCGCCGGGTCAGCCCGCCCCCGCCGCTTCCACTGGCCCCGTGCCCGGGCAGGCAGCTAGCGCCGCTCCGGTTGCTCCTGCCGCTCCCGTGGCTGATCAGCCGGGCGGACCGGTTGGCGCCGCTTCGTCTGCTAGCGGGTCTGGTCCGAAGTTCTGTCCTGATTGCGGCACGCCTACCGGTGGCGCCAAGTTCTGTGGCAACTGCGGACGCCAACTCTATTGAGAGGCCGAATAGCGCCATGACTTCGCCGCCAGAGACGCCCTCAAACCAGCCGCCGGGTGGTCCAGCCGCCCGGGCCCAATCAGACCGCTCGGGCTCATTTTGGACGAGCCAATCTCCCGCCCGCTCAAGCGCCACGGCGCCATTCGAACCGGGCGCCGCCAGCGAAGTCTCGTACCATCTGCCCTACCAACCGCCAGCGGCACCACCGCCGGGTTGGCGTCCGCCCCGGCCGCCGCGCGAGCGGAACGAACCCATCCAGCCGTCAGGCGCTGGAGGCAAGAAGCGACCGCTTGCCGTTATAGCAGTAGCGGCTCTACTCGGCGCTGTCATTGTCGGGGTCGGCGCCGCCTGGGGTGTGCGTCAACTAGCCGACTCCAATACCGCGGCCGGGGCGAGCAAGAAGGTGGCCGGCCCGACGGCATCGTCCACCCCTTCGCGAACTCCGCGGCCCACGCCGTCGCGGGCGCCAGGGCCGTCCACCCGCCCCGACCCGCCGGTTAGCCCGGCGCCGGGCACCGGTCCCAACTACGAGCGGTCGGAGGTCAGCGACTACGAGCGAGCGACGATGGGTGAACTGGCCGTTGGCGACTGCGCTGTTGATCTTCCCTCCTCACTCGAAGAAGGTGACGTCGCGCCGACTGTGCCTTGCGCTGAGCCGCATTCGATTCAGGTCATCGGCATGGCCGATTTGACGGACCTGATCTGGGATCCGGACGACGTGGAGTACACCTTCGAAGTGGAGGATCGTTGCTACGCCTTAGCGGCCTCGCTTGACCTGCAAGATCTGTTCGAGGGCTATGTCGCCGCCTGGCGACCGACCAGTGAAGAATGGGATCGCGGCTCGCGTGTAGCGATGTGCGTCGTGTTCGCTCCCGAGTTGTGGACCGGATCAGCCCTGGACCAGACGGCACTGCCGGCAGAAGAACCCGACTTGACAGACCCGAACACGGTCTAGCTTCCCAGCCCCTCACTGGGTGCGGGCGCTGACGGTTGAGGACTGCATGAAGAGCGACGCGGGGCCAGCCGGGCGTTTAGGCCGGACGGTGTGATCTTTGCGACCGTCGAGTTGGCGAAGGCGGCTACATCGCGGGTGACGATCCAGTCCAAGCCGGCCGCCGCAGCGCAAGCGCGGAACTACGGGGTTTGAGCGCCTGGGGACTCAGACGAGGGGTGTGAAAAGGTGGAGCGGGTCATCCCGGAACTGTTGGAAGTCAAAATGCAGATAGAAATCCCTGGCGGTTGAATCGACGGCGTGGACTACTAATACTGTGGCGCCGATCAGTCGGCTGGCGGCGCGCACCCGCACTAGGGCGTCCTTGAGTAACCCAGAGCCCAGTCCTCGACCTTGAAACCCCAGATCAACAGCCAGTCTTGTCAGCACGACGGCCGGGATCGGATCGGGCATGTTGCGCCGGAGTTGGCCCGGCAGCCTCGATCGCCCGACTTGGCCCGCCGCCAGTGCGTAGAAACCGAGAACCTGGTTTTCCAGGGCGGCGACGTAACAGCGCGAAGCGCCGCGCACATGGTTGCGCCAAGCGCGGCGGTGAAGATACTCGTTCAGGTCGGCCTGGCCGCAATCGAACTCTGACTCGGCGTCAGTCGCAAGCATCGGTCGAGGTGCGAATTGAGCCGCCATTGGGCTCACCGTTCGAAGACGGACGGCTCGTTCATCAGCCGGTCCAATCTGGGCGTCGGCGCGGGATGATCCAAGGCGTCGATGAAGGCGTCCCAGGCCGCCGGTCCCACTGTTACCCGCACTTGGTCTGCGAGCGCTTCGCGGGCGCGCACGACGGCCGCCGAGGCGGTGAAGTCCGTGACGGTCGTCCCGCTCAGGCGCGCTGCGTCACGAATAAGGTCGTCATCTTGTGCGGTTAGTCGCAGCGACATCCGTCTGTTCCGTGTAGTGGTGCTCACATCAAGAGCGTACGTCGCAGGACGTACACTTGCAAGCGGTCTTCGGTACTAGTACCACTCGGACAGCTTGGCCCTGTCGCCCAGCTTGAGCGCGTCGCGGTCAGCGCCCGGGGCCGCTCGGCGACCGGTGACGAGCGGTGGCGGCGCCACCACCGAACCGTGCACGAACAGCCGCTGCGTGGGCGCCAACCCGAAGGCTCGGCGCTCCCTCGCCCGCGTCAGCCGACGCTCCCAGCCGCCCCCTGAAGGGCCAGACCGCCAACCCGAACGCGAGGCGAACCTCAGCATTCGGTGACGTTGACGGCCAGGCCACCCAGGGAGGTTTCTTTGTACTTGAGGCTCATGTCGCGGCCGGTCTGGCGCATGGTCTTGATCGCCGTGTCGAGGCTGACCATGTGTCGACCGTCGCCGCGCAGCGCGATCCGGGCCGCGTTGAGGGCGGCGACGGCAGCCACGGCGTTGCGCTCAATGCAGGGGATTTGGACCAGCCCGCCCACCGGATCGCAGGTCAGTCCCAGATTGTGTTCCAGCCCGATCTCGGCGGCGTTCTCGACTTGGGCGGGGCTGCCGCCGAGTGCCTCGCAGGCGGCGCCGGCAGCCATCGCGCAGGCGGAACCGACCTCGCCCTGGCAGCCGACCTCCGCGCCGGAGATCGAGGCGTTGCGCTTTATCAGCATTCCGATCGCGCCCGCGCTGAGCAGGAACCGCCGGGCCAATCCGTCGCCGCCGCCCGGCCCGAACCTGGTCAGGTAGGCGAGCACCGCAGGCACAACCCCAGCGGCGCCGTTCGTGGGAGCGGTCACGATCCGGCCGCCGGCGGCGTTCTCTTCCGCCACTGCGATGGCGTACAGGTTCAACCAATCGAGTTGCGCGATGCCGTCCAGGCGCCCCCCAGCCTTCCGCAGTTGGCGGTGGAGGTTGGGAGCACGCCGACGCACGCCGAGTTCCCCCGGCAACTGGCCCACGTGGCCTAGCCCGTTGTCGATGGACTGGCACATGGTCCGCCAGATGCGGTCGAGGCCCTGTTCGAGCGCTGCCGCTGACGTGTGGGCGAGCTCGTTGCGACGGACGACCTCGCTCACCGGGGCGCAGTGGCTGGCGCAGACCCGCAAAAGTTCAGCGGCGGACCCGAACGGGTGGGGAACATCCCTGTCCTGGGCGCTGGGGCTAGCGCCGCCGACCGGCAGGTGGTCTGGGGCCAA
>JAIROU010000140.1 GCA_031257375.1 Bifidobacteriaceae bacterium | reverse complement strand
CCAGCCTTGACGCCCCGGACGAGGACCTGTCCGATCAGCAGCGCTCCCTGGCGGGCTCCGCGCCCGAGGTGGCGGTGGCGCTGGCCGATTATGACTGCCGATCAGCCGTCGACTACCTGCCGCGCTTCATAGAAATCCAAACGCGGGTCGAGGCCGAGTTCGTGGCCCAGAATCACGGCCAACTCGACAGCCTCCTGGCGGCGGCCGCCGCCGACGCCGGGTAGCGCCCGGCTGGACCCGGCGGCATCGGGCGCGAACCGAAACGCGGGCCAAGCGGGGTCAAGCTTGGCGCCTAACGCGACCTCGGGCTATGCGAAACGGCCCATTGCAGCGTCAAGGCGCCCCCTCGGCATCGGCCGCTTCAAATCACTAAAAGCGCTGGTCAGGCCGGGAAAGTGCGCTGGTGTAGGCGCAGTTTCTTCATGGCCCAGTCGTAGTGGCTCGAGGTGGCGCTGACGAAGTAGGCGCCGAGCGTGGTCGACTTGGTCCACGGATAGACGCCGCGCGCGAAAAGCTGGTGGTTGGTGTGCGCTTCGATCAGGCTGACGACCTGGGCGTGGGAGGCTTCGAACGCTTGTCTGGCCGCCGGGAGCGGAACCGCCTGGGCTTTCTGCCAGACTTCCCGGTTCAGGCCTGGCAGCGTTTTCCAGGTGTGCCCGTGGCCGGGGACCGCGGGCGCGCCGCCCTCGACGGTCCCGACCCGGTGCCACCCGATGACCATCTCGTGCCAGGTGTGCAGGTGCCAAAGGACGTCTCGGACGTTCCGGTCGCGGTCCTCGAAGGCGAACTCGGCCTCGATCGCTCCGGCGGGCAGGTGGTCGATCAGGTCGGTCAGCTTGGCGAAACCGTCCGACGCCGCCACTAGCAGGTCGTCCCGGGTGGTCGGCCGCGGCATGTCAGGCTGCCTCGATCGGGAAGCACACATCCGTCACCCAGGCCGCCGGGTCGGGATTCTGGGCCGGGCTGACGCGGTAGATGTTGAACATGGGGCCGGTGCGCAGGTCGTGCGCGGCGATGTGGGCGCCGATGGCGGCGGTGACCTCGGGCATTGCGTCGTAGGAGCCGAGGAGGGTGGCGACCACGCAATCGCGCGCGGGAAACTCGCGGCATTCAAGAGGCGCGACGGGCGTGAAGGGCGCGTCCACCCGCAGCCACACTTCGACATCGACGTCGGATTCGCGGTACTCCGGATCGAGGACGGTCGCGCCGCCGAGGGCCTGGTCGGGGCCGGGCATCGCCGCGCCGCTCCGCGCCATGAGCGGGCCGATCTCCTGCCACAGCGCCCCCTCGTCGTTGTAGGACGGGAGGATGCGGCGAAGCGCGGCCACGGTCATGGCGGGCATGTGGATCCGGCGCACGTCAATGTCCATGGTGGACTCTTGGAGGAAGGCGTTGATGCGGTCGAACGCCGCGCTCATCGCGTCCAGCCGCGCGCGCTCGCCGACCAGCCGCTCGCCATGGCCGGACATGATGGCGCGCAGACGCTCCGGATCGCCGCGGTTCGCCATGACCTGCCCGATCTCGCTGACCGGCAGCCCCGCGTCACGCAGGCGCACAATCCAGTGCGCCTGAGTCAACTGGGCCGGGCCGTAGAACCGATGGCCCGTGAACGGATCGACCACTGCTGGCTCAAGGACGCGCTGCTCCTGGTAATGGCGCAGCATCCGCACGCTGATCGCCGTCAACCTGGAGAACAGCCCGATCCGCAGCAGCCCCTCCGGGCGGTGTTCCATGCCTTCATCCAACACCCTGACACAGTGTCAGGTGCAAGTCCCGCTCTCCCGCTCTCCCGCTCCCAGCGGCCGGCGGACACCGGTGGATCAGATGGTGGGGCCCGGGGACGGTCCTTTGGTCCGATACTTGGGGACACACGTTGCGGCACGCTATTGCCCCCTTGGGGAACAAAAAGGGCAGCGACGATGCCGTCGAAGTGCCGTCACGCTCGTTGCCCTATGCTGACCGCGAGGCGCCGTTTTTCAGTTCGCGCGCTGAGTCCGAGTCGTCTGACATGGCGCGTTCAAGGGGTGAGTTGGCGCGGGAAGTATGACGCGGGAGGCCCGGCGCCGGCCCAAGGCTGGCGCGGCGGCACGCTGGGTTGTGGCTGGCGGCACCGTACTCCTGGGTTTGAACGCGGCCGCTTGCACGGCCGGCGGCGGGCCGACGCCCGGGGGAACCTTGCCCCCGCCGCCCGCCGCGCATCCGACGGCTGATGCCGTTCCGCGTCTGAGATCGCTGACCAGTTCTGGCGGGGCGGTCGCGGCTTCGATGGTCACTGTTCTCAGCGCCGAGACGCCGTTCACCGCGTACGGGCCGTATCTCGACGGGCCGGCTTTCGACGTTGACGCGGCGCGGGCGCGGCGCGACACCTGGTACGCCCAGCGGGAGTCCGCCATCGCTGAATGCATGGCGGCGGCCGGGTTCAAGTACCACCCCCGCGACCCGCCCGCGGCCAGCGACCTGGACGGGATGGAGACGCACTTGAGTTTCGACCAGGATGTGGTGTTGGTGCCGAGCTTGGCGGCCTCGCGGGCGGCGGTCGGGCGGCACGGGTACGGGGTCGAGCCGGCGCCGGATCTGTCGCTGTACGATGACGCGCAGGCGGCCGACCGGGAGAACGCCGAATACCGGGATGGCCTTGGCGATGACGGCCGCCGCGCCTACGACTTGGCCCTCCAAGGCTTCGACGGCGTGACGTCAGATGTTTACACCCCGGAGGCGGCCGGCTGCATGGGCGAGGCGCTGGAGCGGTACCCCGGCGAGGGGGTGGCGGCGGTCGATGACTTCTTGTCCGCGTACTTGGACTTGGCCAGTCGGCTGGTGGCGGTGGCGCAGTCCGACGTGGCGTTGGACCCGCGGGTTGTGGAATTGAACCGGCAGTGGGATCTGTGCATGGTCAAGGAAGGCGTCGACGTGCGCGGCGAGGTCATACCGGGGGTGAATCTGGCGTGGTTCGCCGCCCCGAGCCCGGCGTTGGCCTACCGGTTGGCCCAAACTGAAGGGGCTCGGTCGGTCTTGGGGGACAGCGCTGGCGCCGACGAGTTGGAAAGCCACCGCCAGTTGACGGGATCGGCGGTGGAGGTCCGCATCGCCCTAGCCGATTTCGATTGCCGGGCCGAGACGGATTACGAGGCCAGGCTGCTGGCGGTCCAACTGGAGTTGGAGCAGGCGTTCGTGGAGCAGAACCGGGACCAGTTGGATCGGATGGTGGCCGCCGCCGGCGGTTGACGACGCTGAACCGGTGGCTGCCCGAGCGTCATCGTGCGCGGGGGCGTTTGCCTTCCCCTACGGGGCCGCCCGAACAACGCCCGAAAACGGTGGTTGCGGCGGGTCCGGGTGGAATACTGGCGGCATTGATCCCTTTTTGAGGAGGCGGGGGGCTGATGGCGGTTGGGACGGGGCGAGGGCTCGCGCGGGTCGGCGCAGCGGTGGTATTCGCGCTGGTGGCCGTCGGCTGCGACTCGGAGGGTCGGGTCCCGCCGCCGACCGTCAAGTCCGCCGACGGTGGTCCTACGGCCACGCCGACGCCGGAGCGCGAGTTGCCCAAGGCCCGCCTCAGCACGCCGGCCGGGGTGGAATGGCCGTTTGAGCCCTACTTGGCCGCCGCCGTGTCCGGGCAGATGGCCTACAGCGCGCAGATGCTGGAGGCGCGCGCGGATTGGTTTGCCCAGGTCGAAGACGCGACGGCGGCTTGTATGAAGCGGCAGGGCTTCGACTACTGGCCGCAGTCTTACCCGGCGACCGCCTACACGAGTCTGCTTGACTTGGTGCCGTCAGTCGGCGACCTGCCCTTCGCCTGGTTGCCGGAGGACCGCGCCGAGGCGGCCCGGGTCGGCTACGGCGTCATCAGCCCTGATGAGTACGATGCCGTGTTCGTGATCGCGCCGACCCCCGACGAGCCGGAAGACCCCAACACCGCCTACGCCTTGTCGCTCGGCGCCGAAGCGGCCGCCGCCTACGAACTGGCCCTGACCGGCCGGGATATGAACTCCGAAGTCAGCGACGGCGGCCTGGCCTCGCTCTGGACGGGTTCGGGCTGCCGGGGCGAGGCCTGGTCCCGCTATCCCGAACCGGCCGGGTCGGGGGTCGGCATGCCGGAGTGGATATCGGAACCGGTTGAGCGCATGTCCGCCGTGATCTCAGACCCGGCGACGTCGCAGAGCTTGGACGCCGACCTGGAGGCCAACTTCCACCGCGACCCGGCCTACACCGAGTTGACCGCCGAGTGGGTGGCCTGCATGGACGCGGCGGGCTACGCCGGCGCCTGGTTCGGCCAGCCCTTGGCCAGCCCGGAAACGGCCCTGGCGTACGCGCTGACCGTGGGCGAGGACGGGAAGCTCCCCGAGACGGGCGCGGCGGGCGCGGCGGGCGCGGCCGGCGAGGGCGAAATCCTGCTGATCGACGATCTGCGGGACGATCAGCGCTCCCTGGTGGGCTCGGAGCACGAGCGCCGGGTGGCGCTGGCCGATTTCGACTGCCGCGCCAGCACCGATTACATCGCCCGGTACACCGCCGCGATGATCGATGCCCAGCAGCGCCACATCGACTCGCATCGCGCCGAACTGGACCGCCTGGTGTCACTGGCCGAGCAGTTGAACAACTGAACGTCCCAGCACCTAAGCGGCCGCCCTGCACCGATCCTGGCCGCGACCAGCGACCAACTAGCCGCCGATGTACCTTTCTGCGGCCGCGACCATCTGGTCCAACTCGGCCCGGTGCGCGGCGATGAAATCCTCCTGCGCCCGGCCCTCGATGGCTAGGAACGTCGCCACGTAATCCGTCTCCTGGCGGCATTTGTAGTCGGCCACGGCGATCGCGATCTCGCGGGGAGTGCCGGTCAACGACATGTACCCGGCCGGGGCCGGATTGTCCCCGCTCGGGCCGGGGTCCCAGGACTCCCCGCCGTCCGTCCAGAAGTAGGCCAGGGTCCAGGCGGCGGACGGCCCGTCCAACTCGCTCGGGCCGAGCGGTTCGGGCGGCGGATCGGCGCCGGTCCCGGGCGCCGGCGAGGGGTCCAGCGGCGCCAGTGAGACGTCCCGCTCGAAGCACTCCCGCCAGGCGGCGTCCAGGGCCTCCAAGTCGGCCCGGCCCAGGTAGCTCGCGCCATATGCCCAGCCCATCTCATACATCTGGGTGAGCAAGCCCTGGTACAGCGCGCTCGGCGCGTCCGACATGACCGCGGCGGCCGCGTCTGGGTGGGCCAGGCGCGCGGCGCCCGCGCAGCCCCCGATCTCCGGCGCGGCGACGCCATCGGGCAGCCCGGAGTCGATGTAGGCGGCGTGCGCCGAGCCCACCATGGCCACGTCGTAGGCCCGGCGCGCTGACTCGCTCAACGACGCCAGATAGGCGGCGTTCGGATCCGGCTCGGCCGGATCGTCCAGGGGCGCGTTCTCGACAATCTCCCCGGCGGTTGAATAGCCGTAGCCGTAGCGCTCGACCTGGGCCAGGTCCTCCGCCAGCCAGGGCAGCGACAGCCGCCGGACGCCGGCCTTGATGTCGCTTTCGCCCTCCACCAGCGGCGCTACCGCCCGCGGCTGATACTCAAAGCCCGCCTCCTTCATGCAGGCGGCGATGAAGTCCTCCTGTTCGACCTCCCAGTCGCCGCCGTCCGCGCCGGCGCGGGCGAACATCGCCAGGTCCGCCTGGACCATCAGGTCGCCGTAGCGGTCGAGCGGCAGTTCCGGGCGGTCCATCCAGTCCCGCGCCTGAGGGGGGCCGCCTGGCAGCGGTGAGCTTGAAGGCGTATTGCCCGATGCCGTCTGCCCGCCCGCCGTCGCCGGGCCGCCTTCCGCCCCGCCCGCCTGGCAGCCGCCCACCAGCGCGACCCCCGCCGCCAGAAGCGCCGCCGCCCATCTCGGCCGCCTCCCGCCCGCGCCCGGGTCGCCGGTCCGCCAGCCGCCAGCCCGGGCTGGCGGGCTCAAACCCGGCGCGGCCGCCCCGGCCGGGACGCCGAGTCCGCCCCGTCCCACCCGAACCGGCGCGCTGGAACTGGACCTGGCCCGGTCGGCGGCGGTGGCGGCATCGGGCAATGGGAACGCCGCCGAATCGGGTCGGGTGGTCATCGAAGCTCCTCAAGGGTCCGGGGGTCTGCCTACTCTTAATCAATGTCCGCCACGAGCCCGTTTGCTACAGGCGGGTCGGAACTTTGGCGTTCGGCGGCGCGAGCGCGGGAGCGGCCGGTAGACTCGGAACTCGCCGGCCGCAGCCGATGGCGGTCTGGTTCGAGGGAGGTCTCAACAATGGCGTCCAGACACGAAAGGCTCCTTGAAGGCGCCCGAAGCGAGGTCCGCGCGGATCGGAGACGGACCGGCCGGCTCATCGCGGGCTTGGTTTCGGTTGCTTCGGTGGCATGTGGGCTGGCCGGATGCGCCCTGCTGGGATTGGGGGCGGGGCTGCCGGACCTACCGGTGCCGACGCCCGCCGAGACCACCCGCCCCTCCGTCTCGCCCGCGCCCGGCCCCGGCGGCCAGGCCACCTACACCGCCGCCCCCGATCCGGCGCTGGCCGAGGGCCGCCAGTGGACCGGCGCCTTGCGGACGTCGGTCGGGGACATCAGCTTCACCCTCGACGGCGCTGCCGCGCCGCAGGCCACGGCTAACTTCGTGGTCCTGGCCAGCGACGGCTACTACGACGGATCGGAATGCCACCGGCTCACCACCGAGGGCATCTACGTGCTCCAATGCGGCTCGCTGACCGGCGATGGCACCGACGACCCGGGATACCAGTTCGGCCCGCTTGAGAACGTCCCCCCGGACGGCATCTACCCGCCCGGCACGATCGCGATGGCCAGGGCACAGGCTGAAGACTCCCAAGGCGCCCAATTCTTCATCACCTACCAGGAAAGCTCCATTCCCGGCGGCTACAGCGTCTTTGGACACGTCACGTCCGGCCTGGAAGCCCTGAAGCAGGTCGCCGCCGCCGGCACGGCCGACGGCGGCCCGGACGGACGCCCCGCCATCCCCGTCACCATCGACAGCATCGATCTCTAAACCCGGGGACGGTCCTTTCGTCTCAAACCTGGGGACACACCTTTCGCACGGCGGTTTCCGGCTGGGCCAATTGGGGCTCTGTCTTGGCTTGGCGCCGCCGCCGGGCCGCGCGGCGTTGCCGCAGGTAGCAACGTTTCACTTGGCGATCCGCACACCGCGCCTGCACGCGGCGCCTGGCGCCGTGTGCGGTTGCGGGCGCCCGCCGGCGCCGCCGCGCGCCGAGTTCAGGGCATCGTCGCGGGTCAGCGCAGGGTCAGGAAACGGGCGACCAGCCCGGCCCGCGAGCGGCGCTGGTTGGCGTCCAAGGGCGAGTCGTCGGCCAGGGCCGGGTCCAACCGGGAGCGGAACTCGGCCAGCGGCTCGACCAGGTCCGCGGCGGTGGTGCCGGCGGGCAGATCCCAGACCGGGATGACCAGTCCGAGCGCCCTAAAAGCCCCGGCGTACTTCGACCCCTCGACCACCCCGGCTTGGCGCTTGGCCTGCAAGCGGGCCAGGGCGTCGAGCAGGCGGTCCTCTTCGACGCCGAGCGACCAGCGCAGGTATTCGCGCCCGTTGATTCGCGCCCAGTAGGCGCCGGCGATGTCCCCGATCGCCTCGGTGGGCGTCAACTGGTCGGCCGACTTGACGGCGGCGTCGGCCAAATCCTTGTTGTCGGGGTCGATCTCCGACCAGTACTCGAACGAGTCTTTCAACTCGAAACTGGTCGGCCCGGCCGGGTCGATCAGGTCTGGCAGCCGCGGCCCCGGCTCGCCCAGCGGCGGCGGCTCGGCGGCCGCTTTCGGCTCTGCGGCCAGCGCCGCGACCAGGGCGTTGCCGAGGTCTTGGGCCAGGTCGTCAGACGGGTGGGAGGGCTGCAGGGCGACCACCGGCAGGCCGTCGGCCCGCTTGAAGGCGCGGGCCGTCTGCGGCAAGTAGGTGACGAATTGGACGATGCCGCCGCCCTGGTCCGGCACCAGGGTGGCGGTGGCCACGGCGGCCGGGAGGATCTCGCGCATGGCCACAAGCTCGGCCTCGATCGGCAGGCCGGCCAAGGGGCGGGCGACGAACGGCGTTTGGTTTTTAGGCATGGTTTAGAGGTTACCTGGCGACGGCGGCCCGGTTCGCCGACGGCTTCCCGTTCCTGACCCGGTCGACCGGGTGTCGCGTCTGGCGCGAGGCGGCGCCTGATTCCTGCGACAGACCTCCAGCCGCAAGACCGCTTGCGCCACCGCCACCGATGATGACGCCCAGTGAGGGGGAGGCGGGTGTGGGCGGGCAGCGGTAGTGTTGGGCGGGTGACGACGCCCGTTCAAGCGGCCGAGGGTTCGGCGGGTTCTCGGCCGGACAGATCCTCTGGACTGCTGGCGGCGCACTGGTTGCGCGCCCAGCCTTGGTTGTCGCTGCTGGTCAGGCTGGGTTTGGTGGCGGTGGCACTGCCCGCGGCCTTGCCCAAGCTGGCGGACTTGCGGGGCAGTCGGCGGTCGGTTCAGCTTTACGACATTTTTCCGCTGCCGATCAGCGACTTGATCGGCGTGGCCCTGCCGATTGTTGAATTGGCGCTGGCGCTGCTGTTCCTGTCCGGGCTGTTGAGCCGTTACGCCTCGATCCTTTTCGGGCTGATGCTGATCGCCTTCATCGCCGGGATCATCTCGGCTTGGGCGCGGGGGCTGAACATCGACTGCGGCTGCTATGCGGTCGGGGTCGACCTGGCGGTCGGCCAGGATCCCGAATACTTGCAGCATATTCTGCGCGACACCGGCTTCTTGGCGATGACCGCCTTCCTGGCCGTCTGGCCGGGCTCGGCGGCCTCGGCCGACCGGCTGCTCGGCCTGGAGCAGCGGCCGTGGGTCGGCCCCGCCCGCCCGGACCTGGGAGCGGGCGAGGAATTGCGGGACGGGGAGGACTCGGACGGGGGCGCCGGGGACGGCTCCGACGGCCAACCAGAGGACGATGCCGCAGACCGGACGAGCGCTCGGGCCGACGGACAGAGCGGTGGCCAGGCGCACGGACAGAGCAGCGGGCGGGCGCGCGGACAGAGCGGCGGGCGGGCGGACGGCATCGGGCAAATCATCTCGGAGGAGTGACGTGGCAGACACTAGGAAGGCGAACAAGGGCCGGTCGGCTCAGCAGGAGCGGGCGTTGGCCCAGGCCAGGGCGCGGGAGGAGGCGGCGCGGCTGAAGGCCGCCCAGGCGGCCAAGGAGCGGCGCACCAGACTTATCGCCATCAGCGCGGCCGCGGTGGTGTTGGTGGCTGTGGTCGTGGCCGTGGTGGTGGTCTTGGGCGCGGCGACCAAGTCCAACTACGACGAGATCGCCCGGCCGGCGGGGGCGAACAAGGCCGGTTCGATCGTGATCGGACAGGACTTGGCCGCTGGCGGCGTCCCGGCCGAGGGGGACGACGTGCTGGTGCTGAGGGTCTATTCGGACTACATGTGCCCGGGTTGCGGCGGCGTGGAGCGCCGGCTGGGCTCCAAGTTCGAGCAACTGGCGGCCGAGGGCAAGATCAAGTTGGAGATCCAGCCGGTGTCGTTCTTGGACAGCCTTTCGCAGGGCACGCAGTATTCGACCAGGGCGACCCTGGCGGCCATGGCGGTGGCGCAGGGCGCGCCCGACCGATTCTTGGCCTTCCACGCCAAATTGTTCGAAGACGGCGTCCAGCCGGACGAGAATACGGAGGGCCTGACCGACGAGCGACTGGTCGAATTGGCCCAAGAGGTCGGGGTCCCGGCCGAGGTGACAGACAAATTCGCCGATGCCGAGTTCAAGGACTGGGTCGATTACGCGACCGATCAGGCCAGGACGCAGCCGGTCATAACAACGCCATCGCTCTGGATCGGCAAGTCCGACTCCAAGCTGACGTTGATCGAACAGCCCGGCGCCGTCGACTTGGACGACGCCATCGCCAAGGTGCTGGCCGGCGAGAACCCCAATGGCTGACAGCGGCGCCGATGGGCGGCCCCGGCCCAAAGGCCTCAGCGTCGAGGACATGATGCGCGCGCGCGCCAAGCAGACGCGCCAGCGCCTGACGATCGTCGCCATCGTGGTGGTCGCGGTGGTGGCGGCGGCCGTGGTGGCGGCTTGGATACTGAACCGCAACGCCGACGAGCCGGCGCCGCCGCCCACGGCGCCCGCGCCGACCGCGGCATCGGGCGCGTCCTCCGCCGGCGCCCCGGCGGGCGCGCTGGACGACGGCGGCATCTTGCTCGGCCAAGACCTGGTGCCGGGCGGCCCCGCGCCCAGCCCCGACCAAGCGGTCACTGTCGAGGTCATGAGCGACTACCTGTGCCCCGTTTGCGGGATGCTGGAGCAGGCCCACGGCCAGGCCCTGGCGGCGAAAGCCCAGGCCGGCGAAATCCGCTTGGTCATCCATCCGGTCAACAACACCAATCTGAACGTGTACAACGACCTCTACTCCTGGCGGGCCATGCTGGCGGTGGACACCGTGGCGGCTCTCGAGCCGGACAAGTTCTGGGCCTTCAACGAATCGCTGTGGGCCAACCAGCCGCCGGAGTCCAAGGACACCGGCGACCTGACCGATGAGGCGATCGCGGAGCTGGCCGCGCAGGCGGGGGTCGGCCAGGACACGATCGACCAGCTGGTCGACTCGCCGGTCGAGCCCTGGGCGACCTGGTCCTCCGGCGAGGCCTCCAAACGCATCGGCGGCACGCCGACTGTGTTCATGTCCTTCAACGGCTCGGAGCCGCAGATCTGGAACGGCTGGCTGCTCCAAGGGACCGACGAGGCCGGCGAGACCCAGTACTTCGCCGGCGACCTCGACGCGGCCATCGCCAACGTCAAGGCGGGCAAGGCGCCGGACGCCGAGTAGTCTTGGGGCTGGCTGGGGCCTCGGCCGAGGCCCCAGGGCCGCGCCACCTTAGCTCAGTTGGTAGAGCTCCCGCCTTGTAAGCGGACGGTCATCGGTTCGAGTCCGATAGGTGGCTCCAACGCCCTGGCCAGAGGCTTGTGACCCAGGCTTGAATGCTTTACATCAGTCCCAGCCCTCCATTTACCCTCCACTTTGGAATCGCGGGCACAGAGGCTCGCTAGAGCCTCAGAGCCAGGCCCCGCACGGATGTCGGACCTCTCCCGTAGGCTTGGGGGCGTCACCGGATGGGAGGCGGGAGAGGCAAGGGAGATGGCGAACGCAAATCTGACGAGCGCCAAGCGGGCGAAGAACGATGAGTTCTACACGCAGTGGGCGGACATCGAGCGGGAGGTGAACGCCTACCTGGAGTACAACCCGGATGTCTTCCGCGGCAAGGTCGTCTTGCTGCCGTGCGACGACCCGGAATGGAGCAACTTCACCAAGTTCTTCGCCCTGCACTTCGCCGACTTCGGGCTGAAGAAGCTGATCTCGACGAGCTACGCCCCGGACAGCAACGCCGGCGGCGCCTACTACCAGCCAACCTTGTTCGGCGACCCCCAGTTTGACGAGGCCAGGGACCTTGTGAAGGGGAAGCTGTTCGTTCTCGAGGCCGATGACGTCAACCAGGACGGCGTGGTCAACATCGAAGACTTGCGGTGGCGCTACCTTGAGGGGGACGGCGACTTCCGCGGCACCGAGGTCACGAAGCTGCGCGACGAGGCTGACTTCATCATCACCAACCCTCCGTTCAGCCTGTTCCGCGAGTTCGTCGCCT
>JAIROU010000136.1 GCA_031257375.1 Bifidobacteriaceae bacterium | reverse complement strand
CCCGCGCCAAGCGAACCGGCCCGGCGGCCGGCGCCGTCCATGGCCGCCGTCTCCACCGCGGCGGCTGGAACAGCCGACACGGCTCGGGCGGCCGGGGCGGCGTACACCACCAGCAGGCGGTCGCCGCAACGCCGTCCCCGGCGGATGACAGCTTGAAAATCAGCGCTCCGCCGCAGGCGGTGGGCCTGGGCTAGCATTGCGGGTCCTCAGGCGCTCAGCTTTTCCCGCCCCTTGCGGCGCCTGGCCGCCAGAATGGCTCGTCCGGCTCGGGTGCGCATGCGCAGGCGAAAGCCGTGCTTGCGGGCGCGCCGCCGGTTGTTCGGCTGGAAGGTCCTCTTGGTCACGTGACTACTCCTGGAAGCTCCTGGGTGGTTCCGCCCCTACTACGCCGAGGGCGGCACTGGACAGCGTGACTGCCCGAACCCCGCGCAGTGGGCGCCCATGAATGGACAGCGTCAGCCACATAGCCGCAACAAAATCTAGGCGGCGGCGGCGGTCCGGGTCAAACTGGCCCGTCCCGCCGCCGCCGCCCGGCCCAAAAGCAAGGCGCCAAAACGGTAGAGACAGGCGGGCGCGACGGCGTTAGGCTGAGACCTCAAGTCTGTGGCGAAAGGAGCGGTTCTTGAGCGATCCGCAGGAGATCCAAGAGCTCTGGGGCGGGGCGGTCGCCTCGCTGGTCGACTCCGGTCAACTGGGCGGCCGCAGTTACGGGCTGATCCAACTGGTCAAACCGCTGGGGATGCTCGAGGACACGGCCTTGCTGGCCGTCTCCAACGATTACGCCAAGGAGTTGATGGAAACCCAGTTGCGCGGGGCCTTGATCGCCGCCCTCGCGGCGGTGGCCGGACGGCCGCTCAACTTCGCCGTCACGGTCGACCCGGCCCTGGCCGACCCGCCGCCGGACGAGCCGGACCCGCCCGAACCTGACACCGCCCCGCCGCCGGCCGCCTACCTGCCCGCGGCCGGGCACCAATCCCATCTCCAACCCCGTTACACGTTCGACTCGTTCGTCATCGGACCGTCCAACCGCTTCCCCGCCGCCGCCGCGCGGGCCGTCGCCGAATCGCCGGCCACGACCTACAACCCCTTATTCATCTACGGCGGCTCCGGCCTCGGCAAAACCCACCTGCTGCACGCCATCGGGAACTACGCCTTGACCCTGAAACCGGAGTTGAAGGTCCTTTACACGACCTCCGAGGAGTTCGTCAACGACTTCGTCAACTGCGTCCAGACCCGTCAAATGGAGGCGTTCAAGTACCGCTACCGCTCCAACGACATTCTGCTGATCGACGACATCCAATTCTTGACCGGCAAGGGCGGGACGATGGATGAGTTCTTCCACACCTTCAACACCCTTTACAGCTCCGGCAGCCACATCGTTATCACTTCCGACACCCCGCCCAAACAGTTGAACGGTTTCCAAGAGCGGTTGCTGACCCGTTTCGAGGGCGGCCTCAAAGCCGATGTCATCCCGCCGGAGTTGGAGACCCGGATCGCGATCTTGCGTTTGAAGTCCGCCAGCGAGGGCTTGAACGTGCCCGACGACGTGCTCGAATACATCGCCTCGCGGGTCTCCTCCGACATTCGCGCCCTGGAGGGGGCACTGATCAGGGTGACGGCCTTCGCCAACCTGAACTCCCAGCCGGTCAACCTGCCGCTGGCCGAGATCGTCCTCAGGGACTTGGTGACCGACTATCTCACGGAGATCACGCCCTCCCTCATAATCGGGCAAGTCGCCCAATACTGCTCCTTGACGGTCGAGCAAATAGTCGGCCCCTCGCGGACCAGGCCGCTGACCGACGCCCGCCACATCGCCATGTACCTGTGCCGCGAGTTGACGGACTTGTCCCTGCCCCTGATCGGCCGCGAGTTCGGCGGCCGCGACCACACCACGGTCCTCAGCGCCTACACGAAACTGCGCAAGGCCCTGCCCGAAGAGCCGGGCCTTTACACCAAGATTTCCGAGCTGACCTACCGCATCAAACGCCAAGCCAGCGCTTAGCCGGGCCTTAACTTGAACGGCCGCTTAACGCCGGGTGAACGCAGTTGGTCTATTCGCCGGTTATCGAGAATTCCCCAGTTGTGGGAAACCCTGTGGACGGCGGTGGAAGAGCAAGCCCGGGCGGGGCACAACCGGCGCCCGCTTTGGGGAAAAGCGGCCCACCCCCCGGCGCCGTCCACAGCCGGCCCCGTTTGCCCACCGCCCGGCGCCCACCTTCTCCACAGGCCCGCGCTCCCTCTGACCTCGGCGCGGACCGGTCGCCCACAGTCTCCACAGGCCCTATTATTACGACTACTTTTCTTTACCTGAGAGCTTGTGGACAGCCCACATAGGCGTGCGGCCGGACCAGTCCCGGCTTGGCCTGGGCGTAAGGTTGAGGGAATAGTGAGACGATTCGTGAGGAGACGCCATGAGGTTCATGGTCGAACGAGATGTGTTGGCCGACGCGGTGGGTTGGGCGGCGCGGGCGCTGCCGGCCCGGCCGCCCAGTCCCGTGCTGAGCGGGGTGCGGGTCAAGGCGGCCGCCGAGGACGGCGGCAGAGTCACGCTGGCCAGCTTCGACTACGAGGTCTCGGCCAAGGTTGAGATCAGCGCGGAGGTGGAGGACGGCGGCGAGATCCTGGTGTCCGGACGCCTGCTGGCGGAGATCGCCAAACTGCTTCCGGCCAAGCCGGTGACCCTCCACCTGGAGGGTCCCAAGGCCGTGGTCACCTGCGGCTCGTCCACCTTCACCCTGATGACCATGATGATTGACGACTACCCGTCGCTGCCGTCCCTGCCGGGCGCCGTCGGGGCGATCGAGGCCGGGCAGTTGGCGGCGGCAGTCGGCCAGGTCGCCATCGCCGCCACCCGGGACGAGACCCTGCCGCTGCTGACCGGCGTGCGGATCGAGATCGAGGGGGAGAACCTGACGTTCTTGGCCACCGACCGCTACCGCCTCGCCATCAAGGATCTCACCTGGCGCCCGGCCGCGCCGGACGTCTCGCGGGTGGCGCTGGTCAGGGCGCGCACCCTGACAGAGGTGGCGCGCTCGTTCGGGCACACCGAACAGGTCCAGGTCTCGCTGACCGCCCCCGGCGTGGCTGACATCATCGGGTTCGCGGCCGCCGGCCGGGAGACCACGTCGCTGCTGATCGACGGCGACTACCCGCAGGTCCGCAAGCTGGTGCCGGACTCGTTCGACGTCTCGGCCGTCCTGTCGGTGGGCTCGCTGATCGAGGCGGTCCGACGGGTCTCCCTGGTGGCCGAGCGCAACAGCCCGGTCCAGATCGCCTTCTCGGAGGGCGAGGCCGTGCTCAACGCCGGCGCCGGCGACGACGCCCAAGCCTCCGAGGTCCTCGAGGCGGAGGTCACCAGCCCGATCACGGTCGCCTTCAACCCGCATTTCTTGCTCGAGGGGCTGTCGGTGATGGGCACGCCATCGGTCCGCCTGAATATGAACTCGGCCACCAGGCCGGTCCTCTTCCAGGGCCAGACAGACGGCCGGCCTGCCCCGGACTACCGGTACCTGCTGGTCCCGATCCGTTTCGCGGTGTGACTCCCGCCGGACCGGCCGGCCCGCCCTTCCCGGCGCCGGGCGGCCTCGGTACGCTGAGTGGGTGCACCTGACGGACCTGGCGTTGACCGACTTCAGGTCCCACCGCGAGGCGGTGGTGCGGCTGGGGCCGGGTGTGACCACCTTCACCGGCGCCAACGGCCAAGGCAAGACCAACCTGGTCGAGGCGGTGGCCTATCTGGCCACCCTGTCCTCCCACCGGGCCGGCGCCGACCAGGCCCTCGTCCGCCAGGGGGCGGACAAGGCGGTCGTCCGCGCCCGGCTCGCCCGCGGCGCCAGGGCGGCCGTGGTCTCGCTGGAGATCGTGCCCGGGCAGGCCAATCGCGCCTTCCTCGGCCGGGCCAAGGTCAAACCGGCCGACTTGCTCGGCGTCACCCGCGCGATCGCCTTCGTGCCGGAGGACCTGGCCCTCGTCAAAGGGCCGCCGGAGGGACGGCGCCGCTACCTGGACGAGTTGGCCCTGCAACTCAGGCCGTCGCTGGCGGGCGTGCTGGCCGACTACGACAGGGTGGTCCGCCAGCGGGCTGCCCTGCTCAAGACGCTGGCCGGGCTGACCGGCCAACAGCGGCGCGACGGCATCGGCGGCCTTGAGGTCTGGGACGGTCAGGCGGCCGCGCTGGGCGGGGCCATCACGGCGCAGCGCCTGGCCCTGACCGCCCAGCTGGGCCCGCTGGTGGACGCCGCCTACCGGGGGCTGGCCGGGCGGGGGACGGCGGCGGTGGAGTACAAGGCCAGCGTCGCCGCGACGGTCGACGATGCCGCCGGCGACGTGACGGCGAAACTCCTGTCGGCGATGGCGGACGGCCGCGCCAGGGAGATCGAGCGCGGCGCGTCGCTGTACGGCCCGCACCGCGAGGACTTGGCGCTGAGCCTGGGCGGCCTCCCGGCCAGGGGGTACGCCTCGCACGGGGAGTCGTGGTCGTTGGCCCTGGCGCTCAGGCTGGGCGCGTTCGCGGTCATCCGGGCCGAGTTGGACGACGACCCGATCCTGATCCTGGACGACGTCTTCGCGGAGCTCGACCAGGACCGGCGGCGGGCCTTGACCGGGCTGGTCGAGGGCGTCGAACAGGTCCTGGTGACGGCGGCGGTGGCGGATGACGTGCCGGAGGGTCTGACCGACCGCTGGTACACGGTCGGGTCGGGGAGCGTGAGGCCGCGTGAGTGACCAGGCGGCCGGCCCGGCGGCCGGGTCGGCGGCGGGCGGCGGCGCGGGCGGGGCAGGCGGCGGGCGCCTGCCCGCCGAGAAGGCCGTCCTGGCCAGGATCATGCGCGGGTCGACCCGGCTCAGGCGAGGCGGCCCCGCGCCCAAGTGGTCCGCCAGCCGCGACCCCAGGCTGGTCGGCGAACTGGTGGACGAGTTGATCGAGGTAGAAGGCTGGCAGGCCGAGTCCAAGACCGGCGCGCTGCTGGCCGACTGGCCCCGGATAGTCGGCCACCAGGTGGCCGCCCACTGCCAAGTCGTCGGCCTGGAGGACGGCAAGCTGACCGTCAAAGCTGATTCGTCGCCCTGGGCGGCCGAGATCCGCCTGCTGTCCCCGCAACTGCGCGCCGCCATCGACCGCCACGTCGCGCCCGGGCTAGTGACCACCGTCGAAGTCTTGGGCCCAGAAGCCCGCCGCGCCCGCCGCCGCTAGAACGTCTCGCCGGGATCGGCCGGGTCGATGTGGCGCAGGCCGGGCACGGCCGCGAAGGCCTGGTCGGCGGAGACCAGCGCGGTGATGTGATCCCGGCGCAGCGCCACGGCCGCCAGGACGGCGTCGAAACACCCCAAGTCCGGCGCTGACCGGTAGATTTGCAGGCCGGCGGCCAGGTCCGCCGCCCCGACCTCGACCAGCGGCGACAACAGCGCCGCATAATGCTCCGCCAGGTCGGCGGCGTCCTGGCGGCTGCGGCGGCGGGACCGCACATGGGTGAACTCCTGGAGGACTTCGACCGTCGTGGTGGCCGCCTGGCGACCTTCGCCGATGGCCGCCACCAGCGCCCGGCACGGTTCGCGCAACGGGTGGTCCGCGCCGACCGCGTAGACCAGGATGGTGGTGTCCACCAGGATCATCCGCGCCGCCCTCTCAGCGCGTCGAGCTCTGCTCGGAGCGGGGTCGGATCAGGAACCTCCATCGGGGCGGCGGCAAGGATGGCCGCCGCCCTTCGCGCCCGGACGTCGGAACCGGCCGGATAAACAATCTCGATGGCGTCCCTGACCAGCGCGCCTAGAGAAACTCCGCGCGCGGCCGCCACCCGCTCGAGGCGTTCGCGCTGGTCGGACTCGATTAGGACCTGCAGCCGCTCAGTCTTCACGAGCATACTGTAGCAGCCGCATATCCGGTCCAGGGCGGTTCACGTCCCGGGCGAGGAGTCTGAGGTAGCAGACGCCCGATAGCCTGAGGGACAAAGACTTGGTCGGGGTCCTTTGGCGGCCAGAGGTCAGAATCGCGCGGGGATTTCGGGGGCGGGGCGAGGTCGGACAGTTCGTCGGCGGACAGGTCGAGAATCTCTGGTGTCAGGCAGGCCGCGCCCGGCCTGCCCGCGCGCGGCGCGTCCCGCCCGCCATGGCACCAAACTCTGCCGCAGGGCTGCGGGCGGGTCGCGGCCGAAGTCGGTGGCCGGCCGAAGTAGGCTCTGAGGGTGGATGAGGCGACGACTGGGGGCTGGCCTGCCAGGCCAACCTGGCTGCGGCCGCCGGAGTTCGAGGTCCAGGCGCATCGCCTTGGCGCGGGCGCCCCGGTCGACCTCGGCAGGTCGGCCCTGATCGGGGGAGACGCATTGGCAGTCCTGTCGGCCTTGCCTGCGAACTCGATTCAGACAGTGGTCACGTCGCCGCCGTATTGGAGTTTGCGGGACTACGGCATCGGCGGGCAAATCGGTCTGGAGGAAAGCGTCTATTCGTTCGTCGACCACTTGGCCGATGTGTTTGACCAGGTGTTTCGCGTGCTCATCCGGGACGGCACGCTCTGGTTGAATATCGGCGACTCGTACACGTCGGGGAACCGGGGCTGGCGGGCGCCGGACCGGAAGAACCCTGCCCGGGCTATGAGTCTGAGGCCACCGACGCCGGAAGGCCTGAAAGACAAAGACCTGATCGGCGTCCCCTGGCGGCTGGCCTTCGCGCTCCAAGACAGGGGCTGGTACCTGCGGTCCGAGGTCATTTGGCGCAAGCCCAACGCCCAACCGGAGAGCGTCAAAGATCGGCCCACCCGAGACCATGAACAGCTTTTTCTGTTCTCCAAAGCTGAGAAGTACAAATATGACGTGCATGCCGTCAAGGGTCCAAACGGCAGACGGCTGCGCACAGTCTGGGACATCAGCACGCGGCCCCGGCGCGAGGCCTCGGGTCATTTCGCCACTTTCCCCGACGATCTGGTCGACAGGTGCTTGAGGATCACATCGGAGCCCGGCGACTTAGTTCTCGACCCATTCCTGGGATCAGGCACAACCGCCCTGGTCGCGGGCCGGCTGGGCCGCCGATTCCTGGGGATCGAGCTTCACCCCGATTACCTCGAGATGAGCCGCCACCGTCTGCGCGAGGCTGGCTTTAAGGAGGCTGAAGCGAGTTCTGCCCACGTTCCCGCGACACCCGAGACCCGGCGCCATGCAACGATTTAGCTTCCCAGCGCCAGGCCGACAGGTGTTTGTCCAGGCCTTCTTGTCAGACTACCGTCAGCGCAGTCTACTGGCGGCTCTACGGGACGCGGCAGCTGCCATCGAACCGTCCGTGCTGGAGCAGGAGCTCAGACGCACCGTCCCGCCGAAGGGTCTTCAACTCCTTCAGGGTGAGTGCATTAGGGCGGAAGAAGTCTTCGCGACTCCCACGCTTCTGAAGTCGGCGCCGGGCGTTCTTGGCCATTACCGGCTTCTTCTGGGAATGTCCCAGAAACAGTTCTACACGACGAAGACCGGCTTGAGCAGGTTCAAGGCGATGGAGGACCGGCAAGTCGTGACCGCTGCGGCCGGCGAACTGATCGAAGATCTCTGTCAGGAGCTAAACGAGGCCATGACCGATTTCCTGGTCGCCCTTCCGAGTGGAGGTTTGCGGGTCGACATCGAGCAACTGCCGCTGTTGACGCTCGGCGCGCAGGCGGATGGGGCGTGGCGGGGACAGATCGGGCGTGACGCCACGGCAGCCGTCTTCCAGGCGATGATCAGCATTATCGCGGACCACACCGACAGCGAGCCGAGATGGACCCAGTCATCGGTGACGGTGGAAAAGTCGCCCGACCGCAATGTGACCGTAGCCTTGGCTCCAGATCCTGACATGGTCATTCGTGAGACGATCAACGGCCAGTCCGTCTACACGGCGGCCATCGAGATCAAAGGCGGCACAGACTACGCCAACCTCCACAACCGGGCCGGAGAGGCCGAGAAATCCCACCGCAAGGCGCGGGCTCAGGGAGCGCAGAACTGCTGGACGATAATCTCGCTCGAGCGGGCGGACATGAGTCGGCTCAGACAAGAGTCGCCCACGACGCAGGAGTGGCTCGATTTTGAGCAGGTGGTCGAGATGGACGGGCCTTCGTGGGAGCGGCTTGTGGCGATCACCGTGACGGCTTTGGGAATCTGATCGGGCGGCGCGGGTTTTCCACAGGCGGAACCCAAAAGCGCCGGAATCGGGCGCTGGGGCGGTAGACTGTCTCGCGGCTACCCCTGTACACGCAACGGGTGAGAGCGCCCGGAAGGTAGTTTCTGGCCCGCTTGAGGCCGACCGACTCTCGACAGAAAGCTGAAGACGTGCCCAGTCTGCCTGACCAGGCCTCACCGCCGCCACCAGACCAGCCCCGCTATGACGCCGACGACATCACCGTCCTCGAAGGGCTCGACGCCGTCCGCAAGCGGCCCGGCATGTACATCGGCTCGACCGGCGAGCGCGGCCTGCACCACCTGGTCTACGAGGTCGTGGACAACTCCGTGGACGAGGCCCTGGCCGGGTTCGCCACCCGCATCGAGGTCGTGATTCTGCCCGATGGCGCGATCCGGGTCGAGGACAACGGCCGCGGCATCCCGGTGGCCATGCACACGGCCGAGCAGAAGACCGCCCTCGAACTGGTCTTGACCGTGCTGCACGCCGGGGGCAAGTTCGGCGGCGGCGGCTACACCGTCTCCGGCGGCCTGCACGGGGTCGGCGTGTCGGTGGTCAACGCCTTGTCGACCCGGCTGGACGCGGAGGTCTACCGCGACGGCTTCGTCTGGCGCATGTCGTTCGAGCACGGCTCGCCCATGGGCGAGATCGAGCGGGGCGCCCCGACTGGCCGGACCGGCACGGTCATCACGTTTTGGCCCAACCCGGACATCTTCGAGACGGTCGACTTCGACTTCGAGACCTTGCGGCTGCGGTTTCAGCAGATGGCGTTCCTGAACAAGGGGCTGACCATCTCGCTGACCGACCAGCGGCCCGGCCACGACACCGGCGAGGAGGGGCCGGACGAGGCCGGCACCGTCAGGGCCGTCACCTACCGGTTCGACCGGGGCCTGATCGACTACGTCGAGCATTTCAACGCCGCCCGCAAGTCCGAGCCGGTCAACCCGGAGGTGATCGACTTCGAGGCCGAGGCGCCCGACTCGAGCATCTCGGTCGAGATCGCCATGCAGTGGACCACCGCCTACTCCGAGGCCGTCCACACCTTCGCCAACACCATCAACACGACTGACGGCGGCACCCACGAAGAGGGCTTCCGGGCCGCCCTGACCTCGCTGATCAACCGCTACGCCCGCGACAAGAACATCTTGAAGGACAAGGACGACAACCTGACCGGCGAGGACGTCCGCGAGGGCCTGACGGCGGTGGTGTCGGTGAAGTTGAAAGAGCCGCAGTTCGAGGGCCAGACGAAGACCAAACTGGGCAACACCGAGGCCAAGACCTTCGTCCAGAAGGTCGTCGGCGACCGCCTGGGGGACTGGCTCGACTCGCACCCGGGCGAGGCCAAGGACATCATCCGCAAGGCCATGCAGGCCGGGGCCGCCCGCCTGGCCGCCCGCAAGGCCCGCGAGGCCACCCGCCGCAAGGGCCTGCTCGAGTCCGGCGGCCTGCCCGGCAAGTTGAAGGACTGCTCCTCGCGCGACCCGGTCGTCTCGGAGATATTCATCGTCGAGGGCGACTCGGCCGGCGGCTCGGCCATCCGCGGCCGCAACCCGGAGACCCAGGCCATCTTGCCGATCCGGGGCAAGATCCTGAACGTCGAGAAGGCCCGCCTCGACCGGGCCTTGTCGAACGCCGAGATCCAGGCCCTGATCACGGCTTTCGGCACGGGCATCGGGGAGGACTTCGACCTGGCCCGGCTGCGGTACCACAAGATAGTCCTGATGGCGGACGCCGACGTGGACGGCAAGCACATCCAGACGCTGCTGCTGACCCTGCTCTACCGCTACATGCCGTGGCTGATCAAAAACGGCAACGTGTTCCTCGCCCAGCCGCCGCTCTACCGCCTGAAATGGGCCAACGCCGAGCACCAATTCGCCTACTCGGACCGCGAGCGGGACCAGATGCTCACCGCCGGCGCCGAGTCCGGCAAGCGCATCCCGAAGGACAACGGCATCCAGCGCTACAAGGGCCTGGGCGAGATGAACTACCAAGAGCTCTGGGAGACCACCATGGATCCGGCCCAGCGCACCCTGCTCCGGATCACGATGGAGGAGGCGGCCGCCGTCGAGGAGACCTTCTCCATCCTGATGGGCGAGGACGTCGAATCGCGCAAGGCCTTCATCCAGCGCAACGCCCACGACGTGCGCTTCCTGGACATCTAAAGAGGACACCGAGGACAGCTGTGAGTGACAACGACCTGACCGGCCAGCCCCCCGAGGGCGGCCAGCGCCAAGACCCGGCCACCGACCAAGGCGCCACCGGGCCCGCCGACGCCCGCGACGGCATCGTCGCCCCCACCGGCCACCCCGCCGATGCCGCCGATGCCGCCGCCCGGACCGCCGCCGCTCCCGCCGTCGATGCCGCCGCCCCGGCCGGCGCTGACGGTCCCGCCGGCGCCCCCACCGCCCCTCCCGGCGCCGGCGCGGACGGCCGCCCAGACGGCATCGGGCGCGTCGAACCGGTCGACCTCCAAGCCGAGATGCGGCGCTCCTACCTCGACTACGCCATGAGCGTGATAGTCGGGCGCGCCCTGCCGGACATCCGCGACGGGCTCAAACCGGTCCACCGGCGCGTGATCTACGCCATGTACGACGGCGGCTACCGCCCCGACCGCGGCTTCTCGAAGTGCCAGCGGGTCGTCGGCGAAGTCATGGGGCAGTACCACCCGCACGGCGACTCGGCCATCTACGACACCTTGGTCCGGCTGGTCCAGGACTGGTCGCTGCGCTACCCGCTGGTGGACGGCCAGGGCAACTTCGGCTCGCCCGGCGACGACGGCGCCGCCGCCCCCCGGTACACCGAGTGCAAAATGGCCCCGCTGGCCCTGGAGATGGTGCGCGACATCGAGCGCGACACGGTCGACTTCCAGGACAACTACGACGGCCGCACCAAAGAGCCGGTGGTGTTGCCCGCCCGCTTCCCGAACCTGCTGGTCAACGGCTCGGCCGGGATCGCGGTCGGGATGGCCACCAACATCCCGCCGCACAACCTGCGCGAGGTCGCGGCCGGCGTGCAATGGTATCTGGACCACCCCGAGGCCTCGCGCGAGGAACTGCTGGAGGCGCTGATCGAGCGCATCCCCGGCCCGGACTTCCCGACCGGCGCGCTGGTCCTGGGCTCGAAGGGGATCAAAGACGCCTACCGGACCGGGCGCGGCTCGATCACCATGCGGGCGGTGGTCGAGGTCGAGGAGATCGGCGGGCGCAACGCCCTGGTCGTGACCGAGCTCCCCTACCAGGTCAACCCGGACCGGCTGGCCGCCCGGATCGGGGAACTGGTCAAAGACGGGCGCATCCAGGGGATCGCCGACCTGCGCGACGAGTCGTCCGGCCGGACCGGGCAACGGCTGGTCATCTTGCTCAAGCGCGACGCCGTGCCGAAGGTGGTGCTGAACAACCTCTACAAGCAGACCCAGCTCCAAGACACCTTCGGGGCCAATATGCTGGCCCTGGTCGACGGCGTGCCGAGGGCGCGCAAACTGGACTCGTTCGTCCGCCACTGGACCGCGCACCAGTTGGAGGTGGTGGTCCGCCGGACCCGCTACCTGTTGCGCGAGGCCGAGGCCAGGGCGCACATCCTGCGCGGCTACCTGAAGGCGCTGGACGCCCTTGACGAAGTGATCGCCCTGATCAGAGCCTCGTCGTCGGTCGACGCGGCCCGCCAGGGCCTGATCGAGCTGCTCGAGGTCGACCAGGTCCAGGCCAACGCCATCTTAGAGATGCAGCTGCGCCGCCTGGCCGCCCTGGAGCGCCAGAAGATCATTGACGAGCACAACGCCATCGAGGCCCGGATCGCGGACTACCAGGACATCATCGCCCGGCCCGGCCGCCAGCGGCAGATCGTGGCCGACGAGCTGCGGGAAGTGGTCGAGAAGTACGGCGACGAGCGGCGCACCCGCATTCTGCCGTTCGAGGGCGAGGTCACCGACGAGGACCTGATCCCCGAGGAGGACGTGGTGGTCACGATCACCCGCGGCGGCTACGCCAAGCGCACCCGGGTCGACCTCTACCGCTCGCAGCGCCGCGGCGGCAAGGGCGTCAAGGGCGCCCAACTGCGCGAGGACGACCTGGTGGAGCACTTCTTCGTCGCCACCACCCACCACTGGCTGCTGTTCTTCACCAACTTCGGGCGGGTCTACCGCGCCAAGGGCTACGAGCTGCCGGAGGCCGGGCGCGACGCCAAGGGCCAGCACGTCGCCAACATGCTGGCCTTCCAGCCCGGCGAGCGGATCACCCAGGTACTCGCCATCAAGGACTACGACCAGGCCGAGTACCTGGTCCTGGCGACCAAGCGGGGCCTGGTCAAGAAAACCCGCCTGGCCGACTACGACTCGGCCCGGACCGGCGGGATAATCGCCATCAACCTGCGCGAGGACTCGGGCGGCGTGGCCGACGAGTTGGTCGCCGCCCGCCTGGTCGGGTCCTCCGAGGACCTGATGCTGGTCTCCCGCAAGGGCATGTCGGTCCGCTTCACGGCCTGGGACGAGGCCTTGCGCCCGATGGGCCGGGCCACCTCCGGGGTCACCGGCATGCGCTTCCGCCCCGGCGACGAACTGCTGGCCATGGACGTGGTGCGGGCGGGCGCGGACGTGTTCGTGGTCACCGAGGGCGGCTTCGCCAAGCGCACCCCGGCCGTCGAGTACCGGGTCCAGGGCCGGGGCGGCCTGGGCATCAAGGTCGCCAAACTGGCCGAGGAGCGCGGCGACCTGGTCGGCGCCCTGATCACCGACCGCGACGACGAGGTCATGGTGATCATGCAGGGCGGCAAGGTGGTCCGCTCCCGCGTCGACGAGGTCCCCGCCAAGGGCCGCGACACCATGGGCGTGGTCTTCGCCAAGCCGGACCCCGGCGACCGGATCATCGCCGTCGCCCGGAACATCGAGCAAGTCCCGGCGGTTGAGGCGGGTCCGGGTTCCGATTCGGCGGCCGGGCCGGTCTCGGATGAGGAATCGGAGTCGAGCGCGCCCCCGGCCGAACACGAAATCGCCCGATGACGCCGGCGCCGGTCCCAGCGGCGCGGCCGGCGCCCCTAAACCCGGGGACGGTCCTTTCGTCTCAAACTTGGGGACACTCCCTTTGTCATGACATGGAGAGTGTCCCTGGGTTCGGGGTCTTGGCTGGCGGACGGCATCGTGCGCCTTGGCCGGCCGGTGGCGAACGCGAGCCAGGCGCCGCAGCGGCGGCCCGGCGCGACCGTCTGGCCTGGCGGGCGGTCGCAGGCCAGACTAATCCTCCGGCAGGGCGAGCGCGGGCGGTTTGTCAGGTACCGTTGTGTGCGGTTGAGCCCACGCACAAGAGAGTGACGATGAATGAGCAGTGAATCAGGCTCGGCGCCCGAGCCGACGCCGGCCGGCGCTGCCGGTCAGCCGCCACAGGCGGGCGGGGGGGTCGAGCGCAAGCCGGCCGGGGCCAAAGGCGCCGCCCGGTCCGGACACGCCGTCGAACCGCCGCCGACGATCAGGCCGAAGTCGCGCCCGAGCCCGACCGTCGCGCCGGCCACGCCGGTCAAGCGGGTCGGGCACAGCGAAGGCGAGTCGGGCCCGAGCCATCCCAAGTCCGGCCCGTCCGTCACCGGTTCGAAACGGTCCTACCGGACAACCCGGTCGATGGTGGTCCAGGAGGCGGGGGCAAAGAAGCCGCCGCACGCGCCCGGCCCGCCGGCGGCGACCGCCCGGACCAGCGTCCGGCCCCCGACCGGCCCGGTCCCCGCCGGGGCGCCGCGGGGGCCCCGGCCGGCCGGCGGCCCGGCCGCGTCCCCCCTGCAGGCCCCGCCGAGCGGCCCCGTCCCAGCCGCCGCGAGGCCCGCGCCCAGCGCCGGCCCGGTCGACCAGGCCGCTTTGACCCAGGTTGTGGCGGCCGCCGCCGGGATCGAGGCGACCGGGCAGGTCGTCGCAGCCACCAGCGCAAAGGGGCGCAAACGGGTCAAGCTGAACCTGTCCTACATCGCGCCGCTGTCGGTCATGAAGATCGCCTTCCTGGTGTCGGTGGCCATGGGCATCGCCTTCGTCGTTGCCGTCTACATCTTCTGGACGGTGCTCAACGACCGGCAGATCTTCACCCAGATCAACCAGATGATCACCGATCTGGTGGGCCAGAACCGGCCCGAGTCCCTGGAAATCTTGAAATACGTCGAGCCCAGCCGGGTCATGTCCGGCGCGGCCATCATCGCCATCATCGACGTGATCGTGTTCACCGTCATCTCGACCCTCCTGGCGGTGATCTACAACATCATCGCGGCCCTGGTCGGCGGGGTGCGGGTGACTTTGAAGGAACACTGAACCCGGCGCCCGCGGGTCGCGGGCTGGCCATGGGGTGCCCGCGGGCCTTAGGCTGGTGGGCGGCGGTGGTCTGTTTGCCCTGCAGACCCCGGTTGATGTACTCTCGCGGGACGTCGGTCACCAGGCCGGCGCCGATTCGGGCCTATAGCTCAGGCGGTTAGAGCGCTTCGCTGATAACGAAGAGATCGGAGGTTCAAGTCCTCCTAGGCCCACCAGTCTTTCGGGCACCGAGCCGCGGGTGGCCCGCCCGCGGCCCAAGCCAAGACAACTGGGAGGGGAACCAATATGAAAAAGCTTCTGATCGTCCTGGGGCTGGTCGGCGCGGCCTTGCTGATTTACCGCAAAGTCGCCCAGGACCGGGCCGAATTGGACCTCTGGGCCGAAGTCACCGATCCGGTCGACTGACCGGCTGGCTTGGATCACCGGCGGGCCTCGTCCCGTCGGCGGTGGGTGGCGCGCGGCCGGGGACGGTGCCGCGCCGCCCCAAAGGGGCCGTGGCGCAGTTGGTAGCGCATCTGCTTTGCAAGCAGAGGGTCGCCGGTTCGAGTCCGGTCGGCTCCACGTTTTAGCAGGTCAGAGCATGTTTTTCTGGCCGGGTAAGGCCTTACATCGGTTCCGACCCTCCATTTACCCTCCACTTTGGATTTCTAACTTGGCGAAGGGCGGCATGGCTGGGGAGCGTAAACGTACCTGCGTCTCGGATAGAGATGGAGGGGACACGTATGGGCGGGAGTGTGGAGGGCGTCGGATCGGATCGTCGGGTTGTGTTGTATGTGAGGATCAGTGACGATCCGGCTGGCCTCGAACGGGGCGTTGACCGGCAAGAACAGGATTGTCGGGCGTTGGCTGAGGCCAACGGTTGGGAAGTTGTTGAAGTGTTCAGGGAGAACGATACGTCGGCGTTCAAGCAGCGTGTCATCACGCTGGCGAGTGGAGAGAGGGTCCGCCGGGTCGTCCGGCCGGGGTTCAGGGCGATGTTGGGACGCCTGGCCCAAAAGGGCGCGGATGTGATGGTCGCTTACGATCTCGACCGGGCCGTGCGCGACCCGCGCGATTTGGAGGATCTGATAGACGCGAAAGTGCTCTACGGGTTCGGGGTCCGTTCAGTGACTGGCTCTTTGCGTTTGGACACTGACGCAGACGTGGCGATGGCGCGGGTGCTGGTCGCGATGGCGAACAAGTCCAGCGCTGACACCGCGCGCCGTGTCGCGCGCGCGAAGAGACAGAGCGCGGTGGAAGGCAAGTGGCCTGGCGGGACGCCGCCGTTCGGGTACCGGTCTGCCAAAGACACCTTGCAAGTGGTGCCCGAGCAGGCGGCCTTGCTGCTGGAGGCGGTGGACCGCGTGTTGGCGGGGGATTCGCTTTATCGGATCCGCTGCGACTGGAACGCGCGCGGGCTGCGGTCAGCGAAGGGCTGTTTGTGGACCGAGCACGCGCTCAAGTGCATGCTGCGGAATCCTGCGACGAAGGCTGTGCGGGTTTACCGGCCGGTCCAAGCTGACGGGGCACCGGCCCCGGAACCCGTGGTCGAGACTGCGGCGGTGTGGGAGCCGTTGATGGACGACGAGACTTGGCGGCGGGTCCAAGATGTGCTGGACGCCCGCAAGGCGGCGCGGACCACCTGGCCGGGTTCCACCAAGCGGGTGCATGTCTTCAGCGGGCTGATCCGGTGCTCCAGGTGCGGGACCGCGATGCGCAAACAGGGACCGGCCTATTCGTGTGTTCCGCCGACGCCGGGCGCCTGCGCTCGGAGCATCGACGCCCGCGAGGTGACCGAGTTGGCCGAAGAAGCCGTTTTGTCGGTGTTCGCCCAGATCGCGTTGAAGCCGGGCCTGGGCCGCGTCCAAACAGCCGGTGGCGCCCTCGATGTGTTGGGGAGGCGACTCGACGCGGATCGGGCGGCGTTGGAGGAGTTGGACGACGACCATTACGACGGGCTGATCGACAAGGCGACGTGGGCGCGCCAGCGGGCTCGGATCAGCCAGCGGATCGCGGCCCGGCAGAAAGACTGGGCGGCGCGACAGCCAGAGGTGCTGGTCGGGCAGGGCGTGGACATGGCGAGCGTGGCGGACGAGTGGGAGGGGCGGACCGTCGCGTGGCGGCACGCCGCCGCCAGCCTGGTCCTTGAAGCGGTGCTGGTCCACGCCCACCCCGGCGGGGTGGCCGCGGTAATCCCGAGGCGGAAGGCAGACACGGACGAGTCCTACGCCGCCAGGCTCCGCGACCACCGTCGGCGGCTACTCGCCCAGCGGGTCGAGTTGGTGTGGAGAGCGTGACCCGGCGCGGCGGGGCCGGGGCAGGCTGCACATGCCCCGCAGCCGGTCCGCCGCAGTCAGGTCCGCTATGCCGGCGCCGAGCCCTTGCTGGGCGCGCGATTCGACTGCCATGCGGGTGCCCAGGCCCGCCGCCCCGCCGGCGCGGACGGCGCCGGGGGCGGGGTTTGGGGTGTCGGCCATGTCGGCCAGGTGCGCCGCCACCTCCTTGGGCGCGGCCGGGTCTTGGCTGGTCTATCCCGTGGCGCCCGGGGTGGCCCGGCGGCGACCCGGCCGGTCTGGGTTCGCCGGCTCACGCTTTCGTCGGCTTCGAGGCGGCGCTTGTCTGTTGTTCGCGGCGCCGGGCCAGTTCGGCGGTGAACTGGTTGGCATCGGCCATCGTCTTGGCGAACCGCTGGTATTGGTCCTTGGTCAACGCCCCGGCTATCTCGGCGGGGTCGTATTGGTTGGGCCAGTCGGCCATCTCGGTCCACGTCCAAATGAACGACTTCACCGTCTTGAACACGGGCTGCTCCGGTCGGTTCGGCTCTGGTTCGGGCTGCCGCGACGGCTCGGGTTCGCGTCCCTGGGCTCGCCGGACGCGGGCCAGGGCGGCGCGGGCGGCCCGGTCCAAGTCTTGGGGCGTCATCGCCGGGTCGTCGCCCAGTCGGCGCAGCAGCACGGCACCCCGGCTGGCCGCCTCCCGCGCGGCGCCGGCCTGGGCCAGGTCGGCGGCGATCCGCTCCAGGTCGTCTACGCGCACCAGGGAGCGGAGCCGGTTGAACAACGGGTCCACCGCCTCCCCCGCGCCAATCCTGTCCGCGGCTTGGCGTGCCTCGGCCCGCAAACCCGCCGGGCGGCCCTCGTCCTGGGCGGCTTGTTGGATGGCGAGGATCTTCTCCAACGTGGCGTGGGAAGGGCCGCCAACCATTTGCGCGGCCTGGCGGCGCGAGTCCGCGGTTTCCCGCCACGGTCCCGCAAAATGTGCGGCACCGTCCGAACTGGGGTCGCGCGGGTCGGAGCCGAACCGGGTGGCTCGCTGGCGGCGGGCCGCGTCCGCGGCGATCTCCTTCTTGAGTTCCGCGTACAGGGCGGCCAGTTCGGTTTTCGTGTAGTCCTTGCGGGCGGTGTTCTCGTCGCGCTCGGCCATCAACGACGACAACCGGTCCGAAAGGCCAGACCTCACCCACACCGGCACCCGCTTGTAGCCGAGGCGTTTCAACGCGGCCAACCGCCGGACCCCGCAGATCAGCACCCCGTCAGGGGTGACCGTGACCGGCTGCAACAACCCGAGCCGTTCAATCGACCCGATGAGCTCTTCCAGGTCGCCGAGGTCTTGGCGGTGCCTGGACCCCACCGTGATGCCGTCTATCGACCATTCCAGGTTCACCGCCCCGTCCAGCGGTCCCGCGGTCACAGCCGCCCCGCCCATTTCGGGGCGGCCGCCGCGGCCGCCTCCGCGAGGGCGGCGTCGGCGTCCAAACGCGCCGGGGCCTCGCCCAGCGCCAGCCGCAGCAGGACGCCCTTCCCCCGATTGGCGCGGGCCTTGTCATGGCCGGGCGCGCCGAGCAGCAACCGCAGCAGCGCGGTACACGACCTGGCGGGCAGGCCGGTGATCGCCCTGGCGTGGCGGTCCTTCCGCAACTGCTCGCAGGCGGCCGGCCTCGACCCGGCCTCCGCCAGGCGAAGCATGACAACCTCCACCGCGACGCGGGCTGTCTCCAAACCCCACCCGTGACAGCGCAACCAGGCGGCGATGTTGGCGGCCCGGGCGGGGATCGAGCCCGGCCCGGCCGCATCGTCCCCCTCCGCGCAGTCCAGGTCCGAGCGGAACGGGCGGGCGAACTCGGCGGCCCGCATCGTCACAGCGACGGCTTTGACGATCACCGCCCACGGGTCGGTGCCGTTCCTGGCGCTGGGGTTGCGCATCGCCTCGAACGCCGCCCACCGCGCGTCGTCGGGTTCCAAACGGTGTTTGCGGGCCAAACCGGAGAACCGGCTGACGCAATAGCGGATCAGCTCGTCCGCCTCAAGGTCACGCGCCCAGCCGTCCCGACTCAAACGGGCCAATAGCTCCCGCAGGTACTCCGAGTCCTCGAACCGCTCCCAACCATCACGCCCGCTCGCCGCTCGCCGCCGACTGGCCCGGTTCACTGGGCTACCCCGGAACCGGCAGGCCCCGGCATGGTGCCACAGCGCGAAACGGCCTTGACGGCGACAGGGCCACCGGGGCGGCTGACTCGCGGGCGGTCCCGCGACGGGGCCATGTCCACGCCCCAACCCCGACCGCCCGCGACCGCCCGCGGCATGGTGTCGGGGACGCTGACCAGGGCCGGCGCCTCGCTGCTGCGCTCTTCCCGCGGCGGGCCTGCCGCGGCCCGAACCGAAGACGGCACCGTATCCGGCACGACTGTGACGCTCCGCCTTGGCGCCGACCCTCTGGAACTGCCCGAGCCGTTCGCCGCCCTTGCCCGCCAACTCCCGCGCCGCCGCGGGGACGGACCCGCTGAACGGCTCCCCACCCGGTGGCTGTTCAGCGGCGGCCACGCCGACAAGCCGGTGACCGCCTCGTCTCTCCGCGTCAGGCTTGCAACCATCGGCATCCATCCCAGATGGCGGCGACTCGCCGCCATCGACCAACTCGCCGGCGACGTGCCCCCCGCGATGCCCGCCGGCGTCCTTGGCCTCAAACCTGTCGCCATCGCCCACCCCACCGGGATCACCCAAGGACAATGGGCAAACTGCGCCGCCAGGCGCGCCCTCTGGTTCCAGGGATTCACGCACTCTGAACACGCCGCAGCCGCCACTCCTCCGATACTGGAACCGCGCGGCGAACACGACCGCCCTGGCCCAATCCTCGCCGGTCGCCAAGCTTTCAACGGCGCTCGCCAGCTTCTCGCGCAGTGCTTCCAGCTTCGTTTCACGCTCTGAGCGCCAATCCGGATTTGAGGCCATCGATCCTCCCGTGGGAATGTGCGGACACCTGACAGGTGCGCGGCACGTCCCAGCCGCGGCGGAGGGTGCCCCCGCATTGTCGGAGGTCCGGTGCCGTCAAGGACAAGCTGATGGCGTGGCGCGCGCATCAAGCACGCCACGGGCCGCGCCATTGCGGCAGAGCTAGATGCCAAAAGTAGTCATTACAGCGCCAAACATGGCATCTTCGGCATACCCAGGCCGGTCGGCGATGACGCCGAAGGAGCGCCTGTAGCCCAGCGGGGTCATACCCGCGGCCTCTTTGAACACTTGCGCTGCCCGCGACGGGTCCAGCCAGCCCACCACTGCCGCGATCCGCGCGACCGGCAACTCCGTGGTCAAGAGCAACTCGGCCATCCGCCTGACCCGGATCATGTCCTGGTACGCCTTCGGCGTTTTCCCGACCTGCTGGACGAACCTGCGCCTGAACTGGCTCGGTGAGAGGTTGGCCCATGAGGCTAGCTCCGCCACCGTGTGGTGCTCCGCGTGCTGTTCCCGCAGCCTGTCCACCACCAAGCTGATGCCCTCATGCAATGGCCGTAACTTCCCGAACGCCGGTTCGGTTGGGCGGTTGACCAGGTTGTGGTCAGCGGCGAACAGGCCGTGCGCGCGGCCTACTGCCAGCTTGTTCTCGATGACACCGAGGACACGCAACGCCCAACCGGCGGCGCTCAAGTGCTGTGACCGCAGCCACCCGGCTCTCGTAAGCCCGACCAGGCTGGCGGCCAGGCCGATCAGTTCTGGCCAGTAGTCACCGGCCAGATCGACCACCTGGGACGGCTTGGCCCGCTCGAACCTGCTCCACGCGCCCAGCATGTGTGGCGTGGCAGTGGGATCAGCCCACCTGAGTTGCTGGACAACGAACGGAGGGCGATAGAACAGGCGGGTTACCCTCACCTGGCCCTCAGGAACGATCCCGCAGGGCACGTTCGGCATCAACACCACCACATGCCCAGGCCGCACCATGTTCCTGGCCCCATCACGCCGGTGGATCACCTCGCATGTGCCCTCCCGAATCAGGACGACCTCCATCCAGTCATACGCCACGGGCGCAAGCCGATTCCGCAAAGCCAGGTCCTGCCCACAGAACGGCGCCCCGACCTCCACGAAAAGCCGCCCATCGCTGCGATTCGCGGATTCTGCTGAGAACATGTTTGTGGTGCCGGTCGAGTGCCAAAGCGGTCCTCAACGACTGGCTCGGTGCCTGCCGTCAGACGACGGCAGACACGGAGCCGCGAATGATGGGCGGCTCAGGCCGTTTGTTCCGCTGCCCCAACGTTGGGTCGGTGGAGTCAAGCTCCCAAGAGGACGGCAACACAGGCAACACCGGCAGAAAGCATGGCGACACTCACGAGCACGCAGCCCACATTGCTTGCGGTTATCGACACTTTCTTCCCGTCGAAGACGCAGAGCTTGGCAGTGCTGAAGACTGCGGACACTGCCGCCATCACTCCGCCGGGCCAAACACTTGGGTTCAGATTGAACGGCACTCCAGTCGGACTTGCGGCAGCGAACCACTCGCAGGCGGTGGCTGAGACGTTCCGCGTCCGAGATCGCTGACCGGTGACGGGTTCCAATTCTCCCCATCTGGTGTGGCCCAATTGACCACGGGGGAAGGAAAAGAAAGAGCCATGGCGAAGAAGGCGAACCGCAGTCTACCCAAGGCGGCCACTCCCGGCGGCCCAGGCCCGAGGTGCCGGCGCCCGCGGCTCGCCCCGTCGGAGAAGTGCGAAGTGGGCCTGTCATCGTTCTACGCCCCCCTGCTCGACTTCGACTCCAACGATCAGCCCTACTTGAACTGGAACTCCTCGTAGTGGACGCTGGCGGGTTTGAGTTCGATGTCGGCCAGTTGGGGAAGCAGGCTGCCGAGCATGGCTTTCGGCCCGCAGAAGTAGACGTCGAACTGCTCTTCGGGGTGCAGGTGCTGTCGTATGCGCCTGGCGGTCAGGAAGCCGGTCTCAGTGAAATCGCACAGGTGGACGCGGATGTTGCTCTCTTCGTCGAGAGCTTTGACTTCACGCAAGTAGGGACTCTCGGCCTCACTGTTGTAGGCGTAGAACAGGTCGATGTCGAAGACTTGCGGGACACCAGCCTCGTAAAAGCTCCTGAAAGGCGCGATTCCGATACCCCCGGCGATCCACACCTGCCGTGGACGGCCCTTGGAGTAGTCGAACCTGCCGTGTGCCCGACTCAGCCACACGGCATCGCCGACCGTCAACCCCCTGACCAGCCGAGCCGTGTGATCGCCGAGGCTCTTTACCGTGAACTGGACCAGACCGCGTTCTGACAGGCCGCTGACGGTGAACGGATGAGAGGGGAAGCGTCGGGTCTTGGGGTTAACCTTCAGGAAGACGAACTGGCCGGGTCGCGCCGTGAAGCCGTTCATCCTCACCCTGAACTCGACCGTGCCCGCCGCGACTTCCTGGACGTGTTCGACGCGGCCACGCCAGGGGAAGCCGAGGCGCTCGTAAAGGAACACGCTGTAGAAGCAGGAGGCGACGCCGATCAGATTGACGACGTTGAGCCAGAGACTCAGCGGCGTCCACGCCAGCACAGCGTAATCGGAAGCCCCGTAGTAGTGGATCAGGCCGATGACATACGGCAGGACCATCCACTTGTGGACTGCCTTCCACCGCTCGTAGTTGAGCTTCCGGGCGAGCAGGGCGACCAACGTCAAGAGCGCGAACGCCACGAGGCTGAAGACCCCCGCGGCCGAAGCACCGTGTCCTCCTCCGGCTTCGACCGCTGGTTCGTTTTCCACGGCGATTACGACGTGGACGACGACCAACGCCAGGGAGGCCACGCTCAGCCGCTTGTGCACGGCGTAGGACTTGTCCAGCCCGCCGAAGATGGCGTCCACCGACCCGTGCCGGGTGGTGATGAAGTTGACGGCGGCAAGGCCTACCAACGACAGTGCGCCGAACAGCTGCGCGACTTCCAGGGCGGTCGAAATGTCAACGCTCGGTCTGGTCATAGACCAGACCGCGACGGTGACCGCGACCAACCCTGCCATGTGCAGGTGGTGCCTTTTCATCGGACTCTATTCCCCTCACTGTGCGAGACGCCACCCATCCTGACCAGAGGGAACGAACTGACGACCACAACGAGAACACGATCCGGTAAAAGGCGGTAAACAGTCGGGAAACCGAAACCCCGCGCTCAAACGCGGAAGCGGTATCCGGCTCCCCACACGGTCTGAATGTAGGAGGGGTTCTGCGGGTCGGGTTCGATCTTGTCCCGCAACCGGTTGATGTGGACCACGACGGTCTTGAGGTCGCCGAAGGCGTCCGCGCCCCAGACCCGTTCGTACAGCCTGTCCTTGGAGAACACGATGTCTGGGTTGGCCATCAAGAAGACGAGCAACTCGTACTCCTTGTTCTTCAGGTCAATCTCCTTGTCCACCAGCCGGACCCGGCGCGTGTCCAGGTCCGCGGTCAGAGCCCCGATGCTCAACTCCCGCACCTGGCCGGGGCCACCTTGTTTCAGGCGGTCGTACTGGGCCAGGTTCGCCTTGACCCTGGCGACCAATTCGGTCGGCGAGAACGGTTTGGCGATGTAGTCGTCGGCGCCCAGGCCAAGGCCGCGCACCTTGTCGGCGTCCTCAGTGCGCGCCGTCACCATGAGGATAGGCACGTCGGTCGAACCCCGGACGGCGCGGCAAATGTCGAGGCCGGACACACCGGGCAGCATCAAGTCGAGCAAGATGAGGTCGAACGCCTCGGTTTGCGCCGCGCGGAGACCGACCGATCCGTCCGAGCAGATGACCGTGTCGAAGCCGTCGATCTCCAAGAAGTCCCGCTCGATCTCGGCGATGGCGCGGTCGTCCTCAATGATGAGGACCCTCTTCTTCACCTGTCACCTTCCACCCTGGGGAGCGTCACCACGATCCTCAGACCGTGAGGCTCGGCATTCTCGGCCCTCATCGCCCCACCCAGGCGCCCGACCATCTTCCTCGCGATGGCCAGGCCCAAACCGGAACCGTTGGCCGAGTCCTGGCGGGCGAGATCAGCCCGGTAGAACATGTCGAACAACCTGCCGGTGGACTCCGGGGGCACGCCGGGGCCGTCATCCGTCAGTGACACTGTGATGCTGACGCCGTCGCCCGACAGTTCGATCAGGGACCCCGGGCCGTCGCCTGTCGCGTAGGTGACGCTGTTTGCCAGCACATTGTGGAGGACGTTGCGGAACTGCACGATGTCGAGATTCGCCCACAAGGCGTCCGGAGGCGGGGCGAGACTCACCGTCAACCCCTTGGCCGCGTACTCGGACTCGACCGAAGCGACGAACTCTCTGAGCGCTCGCCCCACGTCAGCGCGCTCCAGACAGAGCGGGAACTCGCCCAGGTCCAGTTTGGTGAACAAGAACAGTTGGCTGATGATGTGCTCCAGATCGTCGGCTTTGGCCCGGATCGTGTCCAAGTAGCGCCGCCGGTCTTCGGGAGTGCTCGCCACACCCTTGTCCAAGCCCTCAAGGTACGCCTTGATCGCCGTCAGCGGGGTCCTCAAGTCGTGCGAGATCCCAGCGATCAACTCGCGGCGGCTCGCCTCATCCCGCTGGCGCGCAGCCACCATGTCGGACAAACGCTCGGCCATCTCATTGAAGTCGGCGCAAACCGGCCGGAACTCATCGTCCCGGCTGTAGTCAATGCGGTAGTCCAGATTGCCGTCCCGCAACTCGTGGACACCCGAACTCAGGGTGTCGATGGAGGTCGTGATCCGCTTCGTCACGAAATGAGTCAGCACACGGTTCGTCACCACAACGATCACGATTATGAAGGCCAGCAGCGCCGCCACGATGGCCAGATGAGCGGTCAACTCGTCGCCTTCGGGCTCTGCGCTGTCCACCTCCACGTCGAAGCCGAACAGATGCAACAAGACCAACTCTCCCGCAACGAAGGTTGCGAGGGTGAGGAAGACGGGCAGCACGAGCATGAGGGTGTTCGAGAGGAACAGCCTGCGCCTGATGGTCATCTTCACCCCTTCGCAGCGACCTCTCACCAGCGTAGGCCAGTTCGGTAAACCAGAAGGAAACTGTCAGGAAAACCGAGGGCGACGCCGGGGACGATCCCGATGCCGGTTGAGCGCGGCGATCCTTCATGCACCTACAGATTCTCGCCGACGCTGACGCGAAAGCCAACTCGGCCACGCGGTGATGAGCGGTGGCGTCACCCGAGCGGGACCGGGGTGAGCACAGCCGTCGGCGCTTCCCCGTCGTTGACATCCACCTCGAACCCGAGGCGGCGCAGGTTGTCCACCGCTTTGCGTATCGCCGCGCCAGGCCTGCGCCGCAGATAATAGTCGGCGCCCAACTCCCGGTACGGCTCGCCCTTAGAAAGAATGTGCCATATGGACACCACCATGGACCGCTCGACGGCGACCAACGCCTTCATCTTCCCCTGCCGCGCGCACACCCGCCTATAACGGGAATGGAGGAACGTCCCCGGATGCCGCGCGACGGACAGCGCCGCCACCCCCAGAGCGCCCTTCAGATGCTTGTCGCCCTTCTTCGCCTTGGTCGGCTTGGCCCGACCCGCGGACTGGTTCATGCCCGGCGCGACCCCCGCCCACGACGCCAAATGCTTAGGCGAGGCGAACACCGACATGTCCGGGCCTGTCTCCGCCAGGATCTGCTCCGCGACCGTCTCCGACACGCCCGGCACCGTCTGCAACAACTCCCGCTTGCTGCGCCACTCCTCCCGCTCTTCCCGCGACAAACCCGCCCCCGAACCACCCGCCGGGATCTCACAGTCCGGGTCGAAGAACGCGTCGATCCGGGCGTCCAACGCGGCGGCCTTGCCACGGAGGTGGTCTATCGTGTCCAAATGGGTTCTCGCCAAGAACGCGTGGTGCTCCGAGAACCGGCCCGTCAACGCCTCCGCCAACTCCTCCTCGGACGCCTTCAGGTTCCGCTCGCCCAAACGCGCCAGCTTGAGCGGGTCCCCCTCGCCCGCGATCAATGCCTCGACCATTCGCCGGCCCGACACGCCCATAATGTCCGTCACCGCGCACGACAGCTTCACCCCCGCGGACTCCAGCACGTCCTGCAGCCTTTGGGCCTCCTGGCCCGCGACCTTCGCGTACTTCGCCCGCGCCCGGACCAGATCCTTCAACTGGGCGACCGGCGCAGGCGGCACGAACGACGCCGCAACCAGCCCGTGCGCGCACAAATCCGCCAACCAGACACAGTCCGCTATGTCCGTCTTCTTTCCCGGGATCTGCCTCACGCGGGCCGCGTTCGCCAACACCACCTCCAAACCAGCGCCCGTCAGCAAATGCCAGAAGATCTTCCAATAGTTCCCGGTCGCCTCCATCACCACACATGTCACCTTCTGGGCCAGCAGGTAGTCCGCCAACTCCATGACCTTCGACGTCTTCGCCGCCCACTCGGTCACCTCCGTCGAGGTCTTGCGCCTCCCGGCGCCCTGCGCGCGGACGCACACCTTCGCGTCCGTCTTCGATATGTCCATCCCCGCGCACCGCGGGTGCACGACCTCCATAGCCTCCTCCGTCCGTTGTCCCCTCATCCGGTCAGGACGGACCCCGGGCGGCGGCCTGGGAAATACATCTCTGTGCGATTCTGACGCACGTGCTCAAAGCGACAAGCCACGGTCCCGACCGCGGAAAGGCCACCATCCGCCAGACTGATTACCGGGCTCACGGGCCCCAAGAAGGTTTCCGGGGATGCCCCGGCGAACGTCCCACGCCGATCATGCCCCGCCCGGAGTCACCCCGCAAGCCCCGCCCATCCCGGAAACTCGCCCACTATTCCCGGCTTTCCCAGCCCACGGCGCGCCGCAGGCGCTGAATGACTGATGAGGAAGCTCATCCACGCGACTCCGACTCCGAATTGGATTGACGGATCGAGTGATTGATGGATGTGATTGATGGATGACTGACTTGGATGACTGACTTGGATGTGACTGACTTGGACTGACTTGGATGGACTGACTTGGATGGACGGATGCTACCGCAGGTAGATGATGCGCACCTGCCTGGTGAAACAACTCACCAGGGAGGGCGAAATGACGGGCGGGGTGGTCCTGTTCCGGGGCTCGGGCGCGGCCGCGCGCCGCTACGTGGAGGCAGATCATTCCCGCGTCGACGACTACTACCTCGGCGGCGGCAGCGTGGCCGAATGGGCCGAGTTGGGGCCGGACGGCGAAACGATCAGCCAGCGCTCCTTGTCCGCCGACGAGTACGAGGCGTGGGTCAACTGGGCCGACCCCGCGACCGGGGAGAAGATGGGCAAGCCTCGCCTGCCGTGCGAGGGGCGGCGGGGTTCGCCGTTGTTCGCGGAGATGGTTGTCAACGCGCCGAAGTCGCTGTCGGTGGCGGCGGTTCTGCACCCGGAGGTGTCTGCGGCGTTGGACTTGGCGCAGCGTGACGCGGTGGCCGAGATCAAACGGTGGCTGGCGGCCCATTCGGTGACCAGGGTGGGGCCGCGCGGCTCGCAGGAGGTCGTCGCGGTGGAGCGGTTGCAGGCCGTGGGCATCGCGCACCGCACCAGCCGGGCGGGGGACCCGCACTGCCACAGCCATTTGCAGATCGGCGCGAGGGTCTACGCCGCCGGGGCGTGGCGGGCGCTCGACACGGCGGCGCTGTTCAAGCAGCAAGGCGCGATCCGGGCTTTGGGCGCGGCGGTGATCGCTGCCCACCCGCGGCTTGCGGCGGCATTGGACAGTTGCGGTTTGACGCTCGACCCGGTGTCCGGGGAGGTCATCGAGTTGCAGCAGTTCAACGGTGTAATGAGCAAACGCTCTGCGCAGATCCAGCGGAACCTGGCCGAGATGCGCGCCGAGTGGGAGGCGGCGCATCCGGGCGAGACTCCCGGCCCGGCGTTGACGGCCAGGATGCAGGCCACCGCGTGGGCGCGCGGCCGGCCCGGCAAGAAGCCCGACCTGCTGCGCGGCGAGGAATGGTGGCGGGCGGAATTGCGCCAGGCGGGTTGCGACCCCGCCGGGCTGCGCCGCGCCGCGCAGTCCACGCCGGTCGCGCTGGCCGATCTGAGCGTCCAGCAGGTCGCGTCAAGGGCGTTGGACCGGTGCGCCGCGGCCGCGTCAACCTGGACCGCGCACACCATCTTGGAGCATGTCACCCGGATCACCACCGAGCACGGCGTCACCGCCACCCCCGCCGAGTTGCGCGAGTTCACCGCCATCGCCGCGCGGTTGGCGTTGGAGGACTGCTTCTCGGTGCTGCCGTTGGGCGCGCCCGCCCCGGAGCACGCCGCGCACTGGACTTCCCTGCGCGTCATCGAAGCCGACCTGGCGCTGCGCGACCTGCTGCAAACCAGCGTCCCCAGCGCAGAACCTGACCTCCCCGACCTTGCGGACCTGGCCACCGCAATGAACCTGGACCCGGACCAGGCGGCGGCGGCCGCCGAGATCGCGTCAACCGATCCGCTGGTGATAGTGGAGGGCGCGGCCGGGGCCGGCAAGACCACCATGCTCGGCGCCGCCATCGCCGCCACCGCGAGGACGGATCGGGCGGCGCGGCTGGTCGCCCCGACACTGCGCGCCGCCCGGGCCGCAGAACAAGAACTCGGAGTCCCCGCAGGCTCGGCGGCCGCGCTGGTCCACGCCCACGGGTGGCGGTGGAACCAAGACGGCGTGTGGACCCGCCTCCAGACCGGCGACCCGGACCCCGCCACCGGGGCCGTTTACGCCGGCCCGCCCCCGGCGGCCAGGCTGGCGAGGGGCGAGAGGGTGATAGTGGACGAGGCCGGCATGCTCGACCAGGACACCGCCATCGCGCTGCTCACCGTAGCCAAACAAGCGGGCGCGACCATCGCCCTGGTCGGGGACCGCGCCCAACTCCCGGCAGTTGGGCGGGGCGGGGTGTTGGACATGGCCGCCCAGATCAGGGGCCGGGTGTTCGACATGGCCAGCGTCCACCGGTTCAACGACCCCGAATACGCCCAATTGACGATCCAAATGCGCGACGGCGCGGACCCGGCGGGCGTGTTCGACCAGTTGCGGAACCTGGGCCTGGTCCAGTTGCACACCGACGAGGACTCGCTGCGCGACCACATCGCCGCCGGGCATTCGGACGGCTCGGCCGTCACCGCGGCCACCAACGACGAGGCCGCCTTGTTGAACCAGCAAATCCGCGCCGAGCGGGTGGAACGCGGCCAGGTTGACGACACGTTGACCGCGGCCGGTTGCGACGGGCTGCCCATCGGCGCGGGCGATGTGATCCAAACCCGGTTGAACGATGCCCGCCTGGGCGTGGCGAACCGGGAAACCTGGACCGTCCAACAAGTCGCCGAGGACGGCGCCGTCCGCGCCCGCGAGACCAGCGTCGGCCGCAAGCGCCCCAGGACGGTGCTCCTGCCCTCCGAATACGTGGCCGGGCACACCCACCTTGCCTACGCCGCCACAGCCTACGGCGTCCAAGGCGCCACCGTCGCGCAGTCGCACACGGTGTTGTCTGACGGGTTGGGCGCGGCCGGCGTCTACGTCGGGATGACCCGGGGCCGACAAACCAACACCCTGCACGTCGTGGCCGTCGGCATGGCCGACGCCAAAGCCCAGTATGTTGAGGCGATGGGACGCGACCGCGCCGACCGGGGCCTGTCCGCCGCCGCCCAGGCCGCCAAGGAGGCAGTGTCCGGCCTCGTCGCTGACGGCCCGGCCAGCCTGGTCGCCGCCGAACTGGCCCGCCTCGACCAGCAAGCCAGGCAGGCGGACCTCCGCGCCGGCCGGTGGGAGCAGACCGCCTCCCGGCTCGACAACCAACGCGCCGCCCACCAAGCCGAAGACGAGCAAGCCGCCGCCGCGGTGCGCCGGGCCGAGGAACACGCCGCGCGGATACTCGCCCAGGCGGCGGCACCGCTGGCCGTCCGGGCCGAAACCGAAGGCGCGGAGTTCCTGGCGGCCGTCGCGGACGAAGCCGCCGCCCGCTCCAGAGCCGCCACGGTTGGCAGGTTCGCCCGGCGCCGCGCCAGAACCGAGCACCGCAGCGCGGCCGCAAAGGCCGACCAGGCTCGTCAACGGGTCCGCGCCGCCTGGAACGAGGCCCCGCGAGACGCCGACACCATGGGCGCCTGGGCCGTCGAGCAAGCAAAGAAGCAGGCCGAGAGCGACCCCGGCGTGGTTGCCGCGACCCGGACGGTCCAGGCCGTGAAGGCCGCCCAAGATGCGACCGGGGCGCGGCACGAGCGCGAGCGGATGGCGCTGCTGGCTGCCGAATACGGGGCCGAACAAGTCCGCCGCGACCCGGTGCGGGCCAGGCTCACCAACCCCGCCCGGCAAGCCGCCGCCGCCCGCGCCAATGCGGAAACCGCTCGCAGACAGGCCGCCGAACTGCGCGCCCTGCCCATCGGCGAGGCCGCCACTCTGATCGAATCCGCACGGGCTGCCACCGAGGAAGCAGCAAGGGAGGCGGTCGAACGGGTGCAGCGGATACGCCGCGGACTGGCGCCTGTCGTTGCCAAGCACAACGAGACCAGCAGGCGGCCCGGACCATCGCTGTAGTGACCTCCCCCGTCAACAGGACAAACCGAACGGACTTGGCCCCAGCGGACAGAGGGCAATCGGTCCGCCATCGGTTGCCCTCTGTCCCCACGCGATGGCCGCGCCATGTCTAGGCGGGAGCGTCTGTCGGGGTGGCAGGGAGGCCTTCAACGTCAGAAATCAAGGCGAGGACGCGTTGGTAACGCTGCTCGGCGTTGTTGACCGTGCATTTCTCAATGATCGCACCTACGGGTCCGCCAGACGTGGCCAGCGCTTCGCGGCCAGTGAAAATGTAGGAAAGAACCCATCCGATGGAGTAGATCTCATTGACGACGTCGTAGTCCTTGAAGCTGTGGAGAAGGGGGTCCCTGATCGTTCCCCGCATGTTTGTTCGCGTCCGCGTGAACTCGGAATCCCGATCCTTAACGAGACCGAAGTCGGACAGCTTCACCAAGACCGCGCCCTTGGCGTAGACCTTGAGCAGCACATTCTGAAGACTGACGTCACGGTGGAGCAAGCCCTCGCTGTGGAGGTAGTTGATGCCGTAGAGGAACTGAAGGGCAATCCGCTTTCGTGACAAGAACGAGAGGTCGCTGTTCCGGCTCGCTATGTATGTTCTCAAGGTCTCATCACAGAACTCCATAAGGTATTCGTTGCGGTCGTTGCCGTATCGGTAAACCTGGACGATGTAGGGGAAGTTCAAAGCTTTCATGACTTCGAACTTCTGTCTGAAGCGGTAGAGGTCACGCTCGCTGATCCCTCGCTTGGCGCGCTTGACGGCGACCTTGATGCCGTAGTCGGGGTCAACGAAGGAATACACCGTTGCGTATGAGCCCTCCCCGATCATTGCGAGCTTCGCGGGCGCCGTGTTCTTCCCGAGGCCCACAGCGGTAGCCGATCGGGTGAACACCGGTTCGAACTTGATCACCTCGATAAGCTCAAAATCGTCGGGCACGGTACTGCCGCCGCTGCTCGACAGCCAAGGCCGAACGCGTTCGAGCGCGTCGCGGTATCTCCGGTCGAGCGCCACCTCGATGCCGATACTGTTCAGACCGCCAAGATCCTCCCAAAGCTCATCGATGAGCGAAAGCAGGTCGCGACTGGGTTCGGCCCAGTAATGGTGGGTTGTCTTAGAAGCTGTTTGGGAACTTATTCGAGTCGTCTGAGCAGTAGTCGGATCTGTGACCAGCGGACCCAGGCCTCGTGGCAGGCGGGGAGTGTCTCGTAGTCTTTGGCGCAGCGCCGGTGCCTGGCGATCCAGGCGAGGGTCCGTTCCACGACCCAGCGGCGGGGCAGGACGACGAACTTGTGCTGTTCGGTCCGTTTGACGACGGACACGACCAGGCCGGTGGCCTGGCGGGCCCAGTCGATGAGTTTGCCCGCGTACCCGCCGTCTGCCCACACGAGTTTGAGTCGGGCGCTGGCGTCGGCCAGGAGTTCGAGCAGGGGCCGGGCGCCGTCGCGGTCTTGGACGTTGGCGGCGGTGACCAGGACGCAGATGAGCAGCCCCATAGTGTCCACAGCGATGTGGCGTTTTCGGCCCGAGACCTTCTTCCCGGCGTCGTATCCCCTGGTCGGGCCGCCGACGGTGGGTGCGCCTTTGACCGAGGAGGAGTCGATCACCGCGGCCGACGGCGCGGCTTCGCGGCCCGTTTTGAGCCGGACCCGGTCGCGCAAGGTGTCCAGAATCCGCTCGGAGGCGTCGGCCTGCTCCCAGCGGCGGAACAGGCTGTACACGGTCTGCCAGGGCGGGAAGTCCGCTGGCAGGGCGCGCCACTTGATGCCGTTGTCCAGGACGTACAAGATCGCGTCCACGACCCGTCTTCGGCAGTGCTTCTCGGGGCGTCCACCGAGCCCGGCCGCCCATGCCGGGTCGGGCAGGAGCGGGTCGAGGACCGCCCACTGGGCGTCGGTCAGGTCGGTCGGGTAGCGGCGGGGCCTCACACGCCCGTCGGGGTGGTACCCGGCGAGCCGACAGCACCCCGATTCGCCGCCGCCTGGGGAAGTGAGGCAGACTAGCACCGGAACTCCTGGTGGAAGGGTGGTTTTGTCGCTCCCTTGCTACCAGGAGTTCCCCCACGTCACAGACCCGACACGCCGCACCGCCAGGTTCCCAAACAGCCTCTTAGCGCGACCGTTGATGTCGATAAAGTGCTGGTTGAGACACTGGTGCAGCACGGAGAACATGTGACCGAACTCCCGATCATCATAGAGCCGAGTGAAAGCGTCTGTCGCAGCGCGAGCAGCGTAACGTTGCTTGAGATCGCTGAGCATTAGGTCAGCTGCAAGAGGCATGGCGTCGTTCCACTCCTAACGTGGTCTGTCAAACGCATCCCGCGCGCCGCTCGGGCTGGCGTTGCCGTAGATTTTTTGCGGGTTCCGGCAGAAGGCCGCAGCGGTGGAAACTCTCAATGCTCCACCGTCCCAGAATGGGGCATCTGGTCTTCCGCCCAAGAGATCAGCCCGCATGCCAGCATCAGCGCTTGGATGGTGTTCCTCCGGTTGAACTGTTTGGCGCTGACGGTGTGTGCCGTGGCGTGTCGATTGAACACCGATGGCACGGCCGCGCCCTCGCTGGGATAGAACTTCAGGTGCGCGGACCAGATTGGGGCAAAGGCTATGAACTCGCCAACCGTGAGATCGTCATAGGCGATGCTGGTTGTCGTGTCCTTGCTCTCGACGTACTTGGGTCGGTCCTGACCAAGCAACCGGCGGACGATCGTGTCCACAAGGGATCCCGTCAGCGCCTGTGCCGCTTGGGTGTGGCCGCTGTCGCAAGCGTCGAGAGCGGCTAGGGTTGCCGCTCTGAGCGGTACCGTCGCCTCGGAGACCCAGCCTTCCGCGCATGCCCTGCAGTCGGCAGAGATCGATGCCCAGCGCCGCCCGAGGACTTGTCGGCGCGCAGAAGCGCCGGGCGCTCGGATCAGGGCTTCGGCCGTTGACTTGCGAGGCACGCGATACAGCGCGATTCCGTCGCCCATTGCGACTTCTCGAATCTCTTCCAGCGTCAGCCCATCAATGTCCTTGAGGTTCGGCGGGTACAGGTCCCGATTCGCTGGGAGGCGGATACTGGCCAGGGCTTCAAGCAGGTGCGCTTGCTGTGCCTCGAAGATCTTGGCTAACCCGCGCGAAATGTCGAAAGCGCCAAAATCGATGCGCCCGAGAAGAGACGCCACTCCCGCGCCCAGGTCAATTCGCGGGAACTCGATATTGGCCAAGAAGCTCCGTCCGATCTGCTCCCACACCTTTGACCAGGACGCTGAGACAGGAAAGCTGAAGTCAATCAGCTCAGGAAGCGACGCCAACCGTGGCAACTGGGCGACGCCTCGCCCAGCCCAGGACGAATTGCCATGCGGGGCCTGAACCGCTGCTTCAGTGGCGCGCTCCGTTGGACGCCGTTCAGCCGAAGCGGCCTCTGGCAGGCCCTGATCATCTGACTTCGCCCCACTGCCATCCTTGTTCTTGGTGGCACCGTCGCTCCCGCTCACAGGGCCAGGTTAGTCGCCTCGGTCCACACCCATGCGCGCCGCAGCGGTCCGGGACTGGCATTTTTGGCAACTCAGCGGTGCGGCAACTCTCACGCTCCCCAGCGGACCGAGGGAGCGTTCAGCGATACACTGAAACTGCGCAAGAGCGCAGCGGCAGACGCAGCTACTTTTGCTTCCCTTCGGCATGGCGTCGGACCCCTCCCGTAGGCTTGTGAGGATCACCAGTTGGCGGGGAGGAAGGAGCGGTGGGGCAGATGGCCAACGCGAACCTGGCTTCGGCCAAGCGTGCGAAGAACGACGAGTTCTACACTCAGTGGGCGGACATCGAACGGGAGATGAACGCCTACTTGGAGTACAACCCCGATGTGTTCCGCGGCAAGGTCGTCCTGCTGCCATGCGATGACCCGGAGTGGAGCAACTTCACCAAGTTCTTCGCGCTGCACTTCGCTGACTTCGGGTTGAAGAAGCTGATCTCGACCAGCTACGCGCCGGACAGCAACGCCGGCGGCGCCTATTACCAGCCGACTCTGTTCGGTGACCCCCAGTTCGACCAGGCCAGGGACCTTGTGAAGGGGAAGCTGTTCACTCTGGAGGCCGATGACGTCAACCAGGACGGCGCGGCCAACATCGAAGACTTGCAGTGGCGCTACCTTGAGGGGGACGGCGACTTCCGCGGCACCGAGGTCACGAAGCTGCGCGACGAGGCTGACTTCATCATCACCAACCCTCCGTTCAGCCTGTTCCGCGAGTTCGTCGCCT